>JANYAJ010000053.1 GCA_025361385.1 Nitrospira sp. | reverse complement strand
CCATTCGCGATCCGAATAGGCGACATCGTCCCAATCGAGCCCGTTGGCATCGCCGAATACGGTGGCCGCCTCTTCAAATGGGACGCCGTGCTTCTCGAAATTAGCGATGGCCTTCGGAAGGTCTCACGTAAACACGAGACTGTATATACAATAATTCGACGTTTCTTACAATCTGCATCCGGCTAGCAACCGAGCCTACACCTCCTCCTTTGAGCGCAGGCTAGACGGTCTCCCACTGCGCATGTCCAACGAAATATAAATGATCCCACCAAGCTCGCTCCTAACCTATTTAAAGGGGCGGCCTGGTTGCTCCTCAAATGCGCGCGTCAAACGAGCACATTCTTATCGTGCGCGTTCCGCGAGCAGGAGGACGACCAGGCTGCCCCTCCTTTCCCATCCAAGTTCGCTCGTTGCCCTCTCCCAGAGGGTGGCCTGATTGGTCTCCCATTGCGCGCGTCCATTCGTTCCCGTTTTTTCAGCTCAATAGTCCACCAAGCAAGGGCATGAGGAGCTTTTGACTGCGGCCGTCGAACGAGGGCCTTCTCAGGCCGCGCGTTCCGGGAGCAAAGAAAGCTCCTCACGCTCTTGCGCCTCCCCTTCCGAGGCCGCGCGTTGCGCGAGCAGAGGAGATCATCAGGCTACCCTCCTCTCCCTTGACCTCCTCCCCCAGCAAGCGCATCCTTTTAGATAATCCTGCGCAACGGTACTGTCCACTGAACCATCGGCAGGGCGCAGGATCTCGCTGAAGCGTTCGAATCACGAGAGGGCCGCATCGTGATTGCTGCCTGGCTCCTGCTTCTCGTTCCACTGTCGAACCAGAATCCTGCCTGGTCTCTCCCCCACTCAGTTCCTGTTCAGCAAGTGTCCTCGGCCAAAACGCTCACAGGCGAGGAATTGCTCCGGATCGGCGAGATCCACGACCACCAGCACCACTTTCCTGAAACGCTGACGTACTATCAGCTCGCGTTGTCGACGTTCCGGGAGCACCAACAAGCCCGCGGCGTAGCGACCTCCTTGGTGAAGATCGCGCAGGTGTATGAACGGCAAGGCAAGATCCAGGATGCCTACGCGGCACTCCAGGAAGCCCTTCCCCTTTTCGCCCGGTCATCCGACCGGACCGCTCATGCGCGGGCTCTGTCGGTCATGGGGCGTGTGTCAGCTCGACTGGGACTGCTTGAGGAGGCTCGTTCGTCGTTCAGCCGGGCGATCACCCTGTTTGACCGTGCGAACGATCGACAGGGATGGAACGACACGTTGGTTCAGCTGGGACTGCTTGATGTCGGTGACGGCGTGACCGAGCCAGGCCTGTCGTTGCTGCAGCAGGCGCGGGATGACGCGCGTACGCGTCAGGATCGGGGCAAGCAACTGGCGGCGGTCGTGGCCCTCGGGAACGCGCACTGGCTGCTGGATCGAGCACAAGCGGCCCGCCTGTATTACGACGAGGGCCTTCATCTGGCTGAAGTCGAAGGAAATATGAGGGCCGAAGCGATGCTTCGGCTTCGGCTTGCGCAATTAGATGGTGAGGATGAGCGGCTGATCGAAGGCGTCGAATTGGGAAAGCGCACGCTCTTTCTCTCTCAAACCTTGCGCGATGCCGCAACTGAGGCGGCCACGTTGTCTCTGTTGGCCGACCTCTATCGGAAGATGGGACGGAATGCGGAAGCAGATGAGTCGGAACAGCGCGCGCTGTCGATCTATCGCAGCCGTCAGATCCTCGTGCACGGCGGCCGGTGAGCCGCCAGGCCCAGGGGTGGAACCCTATATGGTATGCTGAGTATTGGATCAGGCGAAGGGGGTCGGATGTCGCTCTCCCGCAGAGGATGTACCCTATCGGTCCTATTCTTCCTGTGGTTCTCCGCTGTCTCTGCCACTGTGCCAGTCAGCTCAGCTGCCGATCCTATCTACAAATACACAGACGACTCCGGTACACAAAACTTCACCACGGAACTGTATTCGATCCCGGAGAAATATCGCAGCCGGGTCGTCCCGCTCGATCACGAATCGTATTCGGTGTCCCCACCCCTCGTCTCCGGTGAACAATCGGCTCCATCTGCAAACGTCCGGGTGGTCACCGCCAGCGGCGAATACCGGATGGGAGATCACGACACCAGGACCGATGCCGTCCGCTTAGCCGTCGAAGCCGCCAGAAGAGACGCCCTCGAACAGGTGGCCACCTATTTGGAGAGCGTGACCGACGTAAAGAATATGGAGGTCACGAGGGACGACATCCGCACCTATACGGCCGGGATCGTCATGGTCCTGGATCAGAAGATCACGACCAGGCTGGAGGGAGACACGGCGATCATCCATGTCGATCTGACGGCGCAGGTCGACCCGAACGAAGTCGCTCAGGCCATCACGGCCCTTCGAGAGAACGAGAGCGCCAAGAATGAACTCGTGGCGCTCCGGGCAGAGACGGACCAATTGCACCAACAGCTCGATGCGGCCAACGAGGCCTTGGCCACCGCCTCATCGCCGGAGCAGGTACAGGATCTGAGTCAGCAACGTCAGGACCTGCTCAACCAACTGCAGACGAACGACCTCGTGTCACAAGCCTGGACCGACTGGATCTATGTGACGCCGGTCATCTACCCCTATCCATGGATCGGGGTGCAACAAGTCCACGGATTGCTGCTGCAGGCGCAACATCTGTATCCACGCAATCGTCATCTCACGATGCTGCAACAGGTCGTCACGACACGGACCGGCTCCCTGCCACCCGCGCTGCCGGGAATCTCGTCGCCGTCGCCGCCCCCGCCGCATCACTCGTTGCTTGTCGCGCCACCTATGTCTCTGCACATCGCGCCACCGCCGCAGACTCTGCCACCAGGTTCGGCTCATGCCGCTACCGGGACACAGGCATTGAGGGCACCAGCAGCGGTGCCGCAGCAAGGGTTCTCACGCCCCCTGCCTCCGACATTGCAACAGGTCCACCCACCCCATGTCGCCCAACCAAACCCTCCCATACTTCGCGCTCCTTACTCAGTACCACGCAATAGCCCATCCATGAGTCCCCGACATTTTGGCGGGGGTGGCGGACATTCTGGTGGAGGCGGTCACTTCGGCGGTGGCGGTGGACATCGCGGCCGCTAACGCTTCTGTGAAGCGAAGCCTGGTCGACCCCAGACTGCACGCGTTGAACGAAATATAGATGATCCTTCCAAACTTGTTTGTTTCCTCAAGGGGGTGGCCTGGTTGATCCTCGATTGCGCGCGTCGAACGAGGCCCTTCTGAGGGCGCGCGTTCCGCGAGCAGGAGGACAACCAGGCTGCCCCCTCTCTCCCGCATCAGGCCACTCTCCCCTCATGCTTTTAATATATATTGTCCCCATGTCCTCCAGACCCAATCGCCATAACCTCAAACGTCCCCGCCGCCGAACGACGCGCGGGCGTCGCAAGCCGGTCAGAGCTTTCTGGCGGTTTCTGCTCGCACGGTGGAATAATTTTCGTCGAGTGATGAAGGCCGTGCTCAAGTCGCCGCCAACGGCGCGAGCCGTCATGATTGCCGTCCTCCTTCTCCTCCTCTGGCTCGGCGTCAACTGGGCCTATCACGCGTTCAACAAGCCGAGCGAAGTCCTCTTTCCCCTGGACCGGGCCCTCAACAAGCGCCCCATCGAGACCTGGAAGGAATACGGCTCGCTCTTCCGCGAACATGCGACCTCGGTCATCACCGCTGAGCTGCTGGCCGCGCTGGCGCAGACGGAGGGTGCAGGGAATCCGGTAGCGCGCACCTATTGGCGCTGGCATCTTTCGTGGAATCCTTTGGAGTGGTACCAGCCGGCGTCGAGCGCGGTCGGCATGTACCAGATCACCGACGGGACCTTCCGCGAAGCGACGCGCTATTGCATCCACGACCACGTCGTGGTCGAGGACGGCCCCTGGAACGATCTGAATTCCTGTTGGTTCAACAGCCTCTACACCCGCGTCCTGCCGAGCCATGCCATCGAAGTGACTTCGGCATCACTCGACCGCGCAGTGGCCAAAGCCATCGGCACCAGGCTGGGCGGCAGAGTCACGCTCCGGCAAAAGCAGGATCTGGCAGCCTTGATTCACCTCTGTGGAGCCGGGGCCGGCCATGCCTATGCGTCACAAGGGTTCCGGCTGACTCCCAGCCAACGGTGTGGCGACCACGACGTGAGCAGCTATCTGGCCCGGGTCAATGCGTTGAAATTCGAATTCTCCAAACCGGCGGCAGGAGACAAGACGATCAGACGGGAGCGGTAGCTCGTGGTCAAAATCGGAGCCGATGGCTGATAGCGTATAGCTGATGGCAAGCAACAGGAGCTGATGGCAGGAGTAGAAAGAGTGAAGCGGGATGTGAGAACAACGAGCTACGATAGACGAATAACGGGAGAACAGCCGAGACTAGGTCAGATCATCCACGAGGATACACTCGATTTCTTTTACCCGTCGCAGAGCACGATCATTTCCATAGAAGCGCGTCGCCTTGTGGCCGATGGCCGTGGCGAGTTGAATGGCATCGGGTGTACTGAGGCGATAGCGAGCCCGCAGTTCAGCGGCGCGATCGGCCACATTCAGCGTCACCGGCATCCACTCGATCTTTGGGTACGTGGTGGCGAGGGCAAAGATCTTCTGCGCTAACTCTTCCTTCTGATCACGATAGGGCTGAACCAGCAGTTCGAGAAGCGTCACGGTCGAAGTGACCGCGTGATTATGGCCCCGTTCGATTCGATCGAACAAGGACGCGCACCACGTGCCGTATCGCGGATGATCTTCAAGGAAATAGATAAACAGGTTGGTGTCGATACCGATTCGTTCACGTTCTGGTGGAAGGCCTTGCAAGGAAATGCCTACCACGACCGGCGCTCTCGCTTCAGATAGCCGGCAGGATACATATCCTTGGCCATCCCCTGCAGAGTCTTCACGTAGCGTTTGGGCTTTGGCATCACCAGCGTGAGATCGTCTTTCACGACGACCAGCAACTCATCGCCGCCTTTGACACCCATCGCCTGTCGGGCTTCCTTCGGGATGACAATCTGATTCTTGCTGCTGAGCTTTTGAACAGCCATGATGCACCTCCCTCACAAGGCTTTACTTTATCATAGCAACGTAAAGCGCATCAAACTTCCGACTCCCTCCTCTTCACCCATATTCAGCAAGGCGGGGAATGTTTGTCTGGTTCATCTGGTCTGTTTGGTTGAACCAGAGAAACCAAATAGACCAGAAAAACGAGCCCCTGCGCGTTCCGCGAGCAAGAGGACGGCCAGGCCCCGCTCACTCCTTCTTGTTCGCGAACGCCTCATCATCTTTCGCCCCAACCCTGGGCTTCCAATCCAGGCTGTAATATTCCCCGCGGTCCCTCGCCCAGGGGTCGAACGCATTCACCACCCCCTGGAGCTCGCCCGCCAATTCCGGCATCGTCCTGAGTAGGACGCGTTTCAGGGGAGAGACTGGCTGCTGGTGCCCGTTGATCGTCCCCTGCTCCATCTGCTCCGAACCCGGTCCATTGTGCATGACCCAGTCAACGCCCAACGTCGTGTAGAACTCGGGACGGAAACTGGACGTGAAGAACCGGTCGCTGAAGAGGCGGCGCGAGGCGTTGAGGATGAATACGACGAACTGGGTTTCGGAAATGGCGAAGCCATGCGGACGCCGGAACTCCGCCAGCCATCCCACCACCGTGTCGACGTCCTCGATATTGTCGATCAGGCTGCCATGTGGATGCCCGAGACAATCGTTGATGGGTGAGCCGTCGTCGTTCGACCGCGCGTCGGTAATCTTCTTGGACGCATCGCACCGATGCTGCCCGTACACCTCACGCAGGGTCTTCACGAGCTGCTCCTGTTTGCTCCGCTCCTTGAAATCCTTCTCCTGCTGATTCACGAATTCATCGAAGCTGGTTAATTGCGTGAGACCATACTGCCGTCGGAACTCGTTGTAGCGCGGGACGCCCCGCTCCCGATCCCTAATGAGATCGAGCGCCGCCACGTCGATCTGTTGGGTGG
>JANYAJ010000044.1 GCA_025361385.1 Nitrospira sp. | reverse complement strand
TGGGGGCCATCGAACAGTCGGCGAAGACTACCGAAGGGGTCGTTCGATACACATTCGCGTCCCTCGCCGGTTCGAAGGTGGGCCTGTCCTTGTCGTCCGGTCAGAATCGAGAAGGGGTCGCTTCCTAGGAAAGAGTAATGATTGCCGCTGACAGTCCCTTTTCCGCTATCGAGCAGAAACGAGGGCTGTGAGGGCGATGCAATCAGTCGGTACAGATCGAAGGCTGTCCTCCCGTGGTTCTCCAGCGTGAGGATGAGGGGTTGAGGAGGACCGATCAGGAACGATGGTTGGGAGAAACGAGTCATGGGTGAGATATATCGCTTTACAAATCGCGCGCCACCCACTATACCCGACTGTCCCCGCTGTGTCACAGCGCAGGATCGGCTTGACAAATTTAGGATGATTCTGCTTGAATTGCGCGCCCGCCATCGGCAGAGTCCTTGCGTTATGGGCTGCATGGCACTCTTCTCCGTGGGTACGACATGCCCTCTTCACAAGATCCATTGTACGCAGGGCTTGGCCAAGCGGTCCGGATCGGAACCGATCTGCTCGCGTCGCTGATTGTCGGAGGAGGATTGGGGTGGGTGGCCGACAGCTACCTCTTCGGTTCCACTCCCTGGGGAATGGTCACGGGGCTCGTGTTGGGCGTCGTGGCCGGGATCAGGAATGCGTACCGGTCGGCGCAACAGTGGCCGAAGACATAACGACTTTGTAATAGGAAAGTACGAAAGCGCCATGGAAGAAAGTCCGCTTCATCCGTTCGAGCTTCACAACTGGATACCGATTTCGCTAGGCGGATTGGATATTTCCATCAATAAAGCCGTAGTCATCATGTGGGTGGTCGTCTCCCTGGTGGCAGTGCTCATGGTCATGGCGGGATCGGCGCGCAAGCTGGTGCCCGGCAAGTTGCAGAGCATGGCGGAGATGATGGTGGATTTCATCCGCGGCATCATCATGGATACGATGGGTAAAGAGGGCATGCGATTCTTTCCCCTCATCGCCACCCTCTTCCTCTTCATCCTCTTCTGTAATCTCATCGGGTTGATCCCCGGCAGCTACACGGTGACGAGTCAGATCGTCGTGACCGCCGTATTTGCCTGCCTGGTCTATGGGCTCAGCCTGATCATGGGATTTTTGTTGCACGGGGTGAAGTTCCTGGGCATTCTCGTCCCGCCCGGCACGCCGGCCTGGTTGCTGCCATTGATGATTCCGATTGAGTTGATCAGTCAATTGGCACGGCCTATTTCGTTAGCCGTTCGGTTGTTTGCGAATATGACGGCTGGCCACGTGATTCTCGGGGTTCTGTTCGGCTTGGCCATCAGTGGCGGATTGTTGATCGGATGGTTGCCCTTTGCGTTTACGATCGCGATGAACGGGTTGGAAGTCGGTATCGCGTTCATTCAAGCCTATATTTTTACCGTGTTGACCTGCGTCTATTTGGGAGACGCATTCCACTTACACGGCCACGATGAGCACGCGCACTAGCGCGTGTTAGTTCAGACAAGGGAGGAGTAGGACACAATGGATTCAGCAGCAGCAGCATTGTTGGGCATGGGGTTGGCGGCGGCAGGGTTTGCCGGAGCCGGCGTGGGTATCGGCTACATCTTCGGGAAGATGATCGAAGCGGTGGCGCGCCAGCCAGAAGCGGAAGCCCGCGTCGGAAAGTATATGTGGATCGGGTTCGCGCTGGTGGAAGCCATCGCGCTGTACGGCCTGGTCATTGCGTTCATCATCATGGGCCTTCGCAAATAGGAGCAGGCTAAAGGCCTGAGGCAATGGGCCGGGGAAAGGACGTGAGTTCCTCTCGCCATTTGCCACGCGCCTTGTCCCTGGGTTGAACTATGCCGCAGTTTGAATCTCACTTTTTTTCTTCCCTGATTTTCTGGGAAGTCCTGTCGTTCGGGATTCTCTTTTTCGTGCTCTACAAGTTTGCCTTCCCGGGCATCTTGGGCGTGTTGGAAGAGCGGGAAAAGAAAATTAAGGACAGTCTCGATCAAGCCGAACGTCACCGGTCAGAGGCCGAACGGAAGCTCAAGGAGTATGAGGCCAAGCTCAATACCGCGGCGAAAGAAGCAGAGGGTATTCTCGCTGCCGCGAAAGAGCGGGCGCAGCGGCTCATGGAAGAAAATGAGCAGCGGTTGACGACCGAAGCCGAGCGGATCAAGGGTGATGCGACGCGCGAGATCGATCATGAGCGCCGTAAGGCGATTCAGGATATTCGGGCTCAAACGACGGACTTGGCCTTGATGGTGGCGGAGAAGGTGGTGCAGCGCAGTTTGACCGATGCCGACCATCGGAAATTCGCAGACGAGGCGCTCGAGGCCCTGTCGAAATCCTACCAGCGGTAATTTTTGGGTCAGGCGGGGTCAGCCTAAGCTGGTCCCGCCCGGTCTATATCCATCCAAATCCACACAGACGAAGCGGAATCCAGCCTGGCGGAGCCTGTCGCTGATTCGTGCTCGCAGGTCCGGTTGATTCAGCCTGGAGAACTCCTCCGGGCCGACTTCGATTCGCGCCACCTCGCCATGTTCTCGTACGCGCACATGGCGAAACCCCTCGGCCTGTAAAATCTCTTCAGCCTGTTCTACTCGGCGGAGTTTGTCGATCGTGATCGGGATGCCGCGCGGGATTCTAGAAGAGAGGCAGGCTGCGGCAGGCTTATCCCAATTCGAGAGTCCCAGGATCCTGGCGAGCGCCCGTACATCTGCCTTTGAGAGGGACGCTTCGACTAATGGGCTGCGAACCCCCCACTCGCGTGCGGCTGTGATGCCTGGCCGATCGTCCCCGAGATCGTCGAGATTCGTTCCGTCCACAATCCACTTGCTCTGACGTGGTTCACGCAGCCCGTCCATCAATTGATAGAGGTCTGTTTTACAATGGAAGCAGCGGGCGGCATCGTTCTGTACGAAGGCGGGAATCTCGAGTTGATCGGTGTGGACGAGCTCATGCCGCGCCCCAATCTCTGAGGCCATCTGCCTCGCACCGTTGAGTTCGATCTCGGGAAATGTCGGTGAGACGGCGGTGATACCCAGTGCGCGTG
>JANYAJ010000019.1 GCA_025361385.1 Nitrospira sp. | reverse complement strand
GATGGTCTTTTCGTCCGGTGCGACCATGCCGGCGCGGGCTCCGGCCTCGATCGACATATTGCAGAGTGTCATGCGCCCTTCCATGCTGAGGGCGCGGATTGTCGATCCCGTATATTCGATGACATAGCCGGTTCCGCCGGCTGTACCGATCTTGCCGATGATGGCGAGAATGACATCCTTGGCCGAACAGAGTTCCGATAACGTGCCGTCGACGCGGACCTCCATGGTCTTGGGTCGTTTCTGTACCAGACATTGGGTGGCCAGCACATGTTCCACTTCGCTGGTGCCGATGCCGAAGGCCAAGGCGCCGAACGCGCCATGCGTCGAGGTATGGGAATCGCCGCACACGATGGTCGTCCCTGGCAGGGTAAAGCCCTGTTCGGGCCCGATCACGTGCACCACGCCTTGACGGATGTCGTTCATGCCGAAGAGGGTGATGCCAAAATCGCGACAGTTTTCTTCCAGCGTCCGGATCTGTATCGCGCTGAGGGGATCGGCAATTCCCACGCTCCGGTCCGTCGTCGGGACGTTATGATCCGGCACGGCCAACGTGGCGCCTGGGCGCCGAGGCCGACGGCCAGAAAGCTTGAGCCCTTCGAACGCCTGTGGCGACGTGACTTCGTGGACCAGCTGGCGGTCGATGTACAGTAGGGTGGTACCATCCGGTTCTGCCCGGACGACGTGGGATTCCCATATTTTCTCGAATAGCGTCTGAGCGGCCATGATTACTCCTCAATGATCGGTCTCTCTCGACGGGTACCGTCGAAAGGATCCATATTATACAGAGTCCTACTAGGCTCTGTGCAAGAGCGTCCGCCATATTCTTGTGTTGGGGCGCGGGACGTGGTACCAACGCCCGATTGGAGGGAAAGAGGGCCCCTCCCAATGGCGCGACCAGAGGATGCTGCCGTCATGACTCCGATGTGGACCAATCCTGTCGTGATCGAATGGACTCAACGGCTGCTGGACAGCTATCGGCATTGGACCAGCCGAGACTTGATCGAGCGTATCGGCGAGGCAGACGTCCAGGCCCATCGGTTGTTTCACAGCCCGTTCGTCGTCGTTTCGCATGGAGCAGAAGCGGATCCCCTCCTCAACTACGGCAACCAGGTGGCATTAGACCTATGGGCGATGCCCTGGGGGCAACTCGTGCAGACGCCTTCGCGGCTCACCGCCGAACCAGTCAATCGAGCCGAACGTGAAGGGATGTTAGCGCAAGCCAAGTCCCAAGGCTATTTTGACAGTTATCGAGGGGTGAGAGTGACGTCAACCGGCCGCCGTTTTCTTGTCGAGAACGCCCTCATCTGGAATGTCGTGGATGCAGA
The DNA here is from genome assembly GCA_025361385.1 of Nitrospira sp. Taxonomy (GTDB): domain Bacteria; phylum Nitrospirota; class Nitrospiria; order Nitrospirales; family Nitrospiraceae; genus Palsa-1315. The sequence continues at coordinate 7,575 of JANYAJ010000019.1, read as the reverse complement.
GGGCAAGCCAGTCGGGCAGGCGGCGACCTTCTCTCAATGGACCTGGCTGCTGTAGCAGGATGCTGAAACAGGCCGCCAGCCAGAAAACGCTGAGCGGTGAGTGATGAACGGTGAACGAAAATGATGTTCACGTCAGCGTTCATCGTTCAGAGCTCAAGGTTTGGATGCTTGCTCGCTGCGGACTCGCTGGACAGCCTGTTGGAGTATCCTGCTGGCAGGTTGTCTGCAGCCTGCCGGGAGTGGTGAGCCCGCGATTGTTCAGAGACGCAAGGCCGCAAGATATTCAGAGGCTGGTTAGGTCCAGAGTTCGATCGGGCTTCGATGGACGATGGCCCGGAGAATGTCGCTGGTGGTCAGGATACCGACCGGGTGACGCGAGTTGTCGACGATGGGAATTGCACCCACATGTTCACTGAGCATGATACGGGCAATCTCTTGGAGCTCTGTGGTGGGGGTGGCGGACAGCACTTGATTGCTCATGACCTGTGCGAGTGTATGTCCGGCAGAGGGCTCCGGCAAGCCGGAAGATTCCAATTCACGTGTGTAGGGCAACAGATCGCGATCCGATACCAATCCGACCAGGGTGCCATGGATTGACGTCACGGGAAGGTGGTGGATGCCTTTGCGTTTCATGACCGTCCATGCCTCCAGCAGGGTACTGTCTGACGGTAACCATGTAACGGGCGAGGTCATCAAGTCCTGAGCCAGGAGTGCCGGCTTAGGGAGAGAATGTTGATGGGCCTGTTGCTGATATGCCTGCTGAGCCAGGCGTGCCGAAGGGTCGGCGTTCTGGCCCTCCTGTTCCGTTGAGCGATGCTCGCGATCGGCCGTGCTGGCCTGAGTGGCGGGTGGGCGTGAGGACACCGGTAGCGCAGGGTGTATGTTGGCGATGCCACTGACCGCAGGGATGATAGCCATAGCTGACCTCGTAACGTCTTTATCGGAGGCTAGCGGTAAGTACATAAGCCAGGGCGGCTCAGTTGGCGATCTGCCGTGGGCAAGAGGGGGTATTCTATCAGGCTCAGCATCCTGCTAGATGGGAGGAAGGAGCTGGAACCGCGGACAAGGAAGACCGTCAATTGTCACCGTCTCCAGGAACATGGTTGCCGGTCTAACCCAAAGGCCACGTTCGCCGTAGAGCGCACGATAGACGACAAAATCCTCTTCCGTTTCGGAATGTCGTGCGACCCCCAGCACTTCATATTCGTGGCCCTTATAGTGTCGATAGCGACCAGGCTGTACCATCGTGTATCCTTCCTTCCTGACGTCCTACTATAGCGGGAACATACAATGAATTCACAGAGTCCGGTTTCCATGCGCAAGGCCCATGATGTCATCGTCATTGGCGGCGGATCGGCTGGTTATGCCGCGGCCCGAACGGCACGCGATGCCGGCGCTGACGTGGCGATTGTCGATCAGGGTCCGCTCGGAGGGCTCTGTATTCTGCGTGGCTGCATGCCGACCAAGGCCATTCTTCGGTCTGCCGACGTGGCAGCCCTGTTGAGGAGGGCGAAGGAGTTCGGGCTTTCTCCGGTTTCGGTTCGGGCCGATCTCTCGGCGATCGTGGATCGGAAGGATCGTCTGGTTCGGGAGTTTGCCGGCTATCGCATTGAGCAGCTTCACGATCCGAAGTTTACGCTCTATCAATCGCGGGCGGTCTTTCAGTCGCCCCACGAGATTGGCATCGGTAGTATGGTCTTGTCGGCCGGTTCGGTGATCCTGGCCACCGGGTCGAAGCCCAGTGAGGTGCCGATTCCCGGCTTGGCCCAAGCCGGCTATTTCACGAGCGATACGATTCTGGATCTCCGGACCCAACCGGAGTCGTTGATTGTCCTGGGCGGTGGGGCCGTCGCTCTTGAACTCGGTCAGTTCTTTGCTCGACTGGGGACCAAGGTCACGATCATTCAGCGGGGACGCACGCTGCTTTCGGGGATGGACGAGGATGTGGGCCGCGCGCTGGAAGCCGCATTGACCGACGAAGGCATCCACGTCGTCACGGATGCGCAGTGGCTGCGGGTGACTCACGATGCAGCAGGGAAAAGGGTGTGGGTGATGAAAGATGGAGGAGAGCGATCCTATGCCGGCATGGAGATTCTCCAGGCACTAGGCCGAAGTCCCAACATCGAAGGGCTTCGACTCGACCTGGCGGACGTGACCGTCGACGGCGGGCGAATTGTAATCGACGCCGCCATGCGGACGTCGCAACGGCATATCTATGCCGTGGGCGATGTGAACGATCTGACCCCGATCGTGCATCTGGCCATTCAGCAAGGAGAGATTGCGGCGTACAACGCGACACATGCGGATCAACCGGCGAAGACGATCGATCATCGTTTGGATGCGGAAGTGGTCTTTACCGATCCGCAGGTCGCGGTGTTGGGACTCCATGAAGCGCGCGCGGCCGCCGAAGGGATCCCCTATCTCACAGCCTCCTATCCTTTTGCCGATCATGGGAAGGCGCTCTGTCTTGGCGCCAGGCATGGCTTCGTGAAACTTCTCTGTGCGCCACAGACGGGCGAGGTTCTTGGCGCGCAGATTGTCGGCCCGGAGGCGGGTGAACTGATCCACGAACTGATCGCGGTGATGTATTACCGTGGAACTGCGGCCGATCTCCTGCATATGCCGCATTACCATCCCACGTTGGCGGAAATTGTCACCTATCCGGCGGAAGCCCTCGTTGAACGGTTGGGTGCATGATGAAGACATTATGCCGGCTCGCGCTCAGCCTCTTCGTCGTATCCTGGTCGGGGTGTCAGCAACAGACCTGGGAGTCGGCGATGGCGGCAGGGCAGCAGGCCATACAGCAGGGCAATTATGCCGATGCGGAACGGCTGCTTCTCCTGTCGGTGCGTAAAGCAGAAGAGTTCGGGTTGGAAGATCGACGTGTGGCGGTGAGCCTGTCGCAATTGGCGCAGGTCTATGCCGGTCAAGGGAAGTATGTGGAGGCGGAGCCGGTCTATCTGCAGGCGTTGAAGATCTATCAAGCCGTGCATGGCGAATTTCACGCCGATGTCGCCGCGACGCTCAATAACCTGGGAGTCCTCCATCGCATGTATGGCCAATATGCCCAGGCGGAGCCCCTGCTGACGCGGGCGTTGGCGATCAAGGAACAGCTCTTTGGGCTCAGTCATCCCGACGTGGCCTTGAGTGTGGTGAATCTCGCTCAGTTACATGTGGTCCAGGGGCAGCCCGAGAAAGCGGAACCGCTCTATCGTCGAGCCCTGGCGATTCGAGAGCAGGTGCTCGGGCCGGCCCATCCGGAAGTCGCCAAAACGCTGGAGGACCTAGCGAATGTGCTGCGAAAATTAGGACGTGCCGACGAGGCGGCCTCGCTGGAAGTACGTGCCAGAACCATTCGCGCAACACGGAGTTGAACCGGTTGCGCCATCCAGTGTAGCGTACCCCATGGATAGGCAGAGCGAGCCGGCTCCTATTAACTGGCGCATGAACGGAATGACCGCGCGATTCGTGGGGATCGTGGCGATCGCACTTGGATTCGTCATCGGGATCTATGGGCTGGAAGAGCCGGGCGCACATTGGTTGCAAACCGCGTTGGGCTTGCTCGCCACCGGCATGTTGGCTCAGGGTTATGCGCTCTATTGCTCGGTGAAGCGGATGCAAGAACTCAAGGATCAGCCTAAGTTATGACACGAGTGCGGTGGCATCTGTTCATGGTCGGAATGTTTCTTCTCGCAGGAACGACGTTGGCCTGTGGCGGTCCTTGGCGCGACGGCTATTTCAAGAAGGGCGTGGATCGACTCACGCAAGACGAAGTCGCCGAGCGATTCGGGCCACCCCATACGGCGAAGAATCCGGCGCTCGGAGGGGATTCGGTCTGGACCTATCGCGTGCCGCTTAGCGACAAGGAGCTGGCCTCGGTGAGCTTTTCCGGCCTGGGCGATGCGGTGCAGCAAGCGAGCGCCTTAATCGGAAAGGCTGGCCCAGATGGTCCCAAGGCTATGTTGTATTGCTACCGCTACACGCTGACCTTTAACGAACAGAAGATTTTGAAGCGATGGAAACGCGAAGAATGTATGCCGGGAACCAAAGATCTCCTCAACGCCGACTAATGGTTAGGTGCGGGGATCTATGCTGACGTGGTTGCCGCACATCGATAGCTCGGTGGTGCTCGACGGGCTCAAGTCTATTCTGTGGTTGCTCTCCCTCCTCATCATCCGGACATTGATCGTCCGCGCGATTTCGAGGAACCCGACTCTCTCGATGGAAGCGAAACGCCGAGGCGTCGTTTCGGTCCGTAATACCGTGGTCTTCGCATTGCTGGTGGGGCTGGTCGTCATCTGGGCACACGAACTCGAAGCCTTTGCCGTGTCCCTCGTGGCACTTGCCGCCGCGCTGGTTTTAGCGACGAAGGAACTCATCCTCTGTTTGAGCGGAGCGGCATTACGGGTGGGCGGGAAGGTCTATGCGGTGGGCGACCGTATTCAGATCGCCGGCCATCGGGGCGTCGTCTTGGATCACGACGTCTTTGCGACCAAGCTTCTCGAGATCGGGCCGGGCCAGGCGTCGCATCTCTATACCGGTCGCGTGACGGTGTTTCCAAACAGCTTGTTGTTTACGAATGCCCTGGTCAAAGAAAATCCCGGCCAGGAGTATGGGCTCTATATTCTCACGGTGCCGCTCAAAGACATGGACGAATGGCGGGATGCCGAACGGCATTTGCTCGACGCGGCAAAGGCAGAATGCGCTCCGTTCATGGAAGAAGCCGGCAGGCATATGAAGTTGCTTGAGCAGACCACGCTCCTCGAAGCCCCCTCGCCGGAGCCTCGTATTACCATTCAACTCATCGACGCGGGGCGTATCCAGCTGGTGCTCCGATTCCCGGCACCGGACCGTGGGCGATCGAGGATTGAACAGGCGATTCTGCGCCGGTATCTCACCGCATCCGCTCCGACCAGCTAGCAGGCTGCTGAAACAGCCCGCTAGCTTCGTTCTCGCCTCGAACGCATCCTCAACGTAGCCAAGAGGCTACGCCTCCGGTGCGTTCAGCGGCTGCGGCCTTGCTGACTGGCCGTTTGAGCAGCCTGCGGGAGCACTCTCTTCTTTTCCAAGACATGCCGTTCCGCCAGCGGGGCTGCATTTTTCGGCAGACCCTCGTTTCACGCATCACATTTAACGCTTCAGATTGGTTAGAGTACCCCGGCCAGCCTGTTGAGGCTGAGGATCGCTTGACCCAAGAACAGTTGGAACGATTGCAGATCTTGCGGTGAGACTTGGTTGGGATCGGGTCCGCGGTCGCCGTAGAGGAGTCCGATCGGCCGAATGCCGATACGGATGGGGGCAAGAACGGCTGATGAGGAATGCCAGGTATTGCTGAACACCGAGCTCAGAGATCGAGCCTCGTCACCGGAAGTCTTCGAGAATAAGTAGGGGTCTTGTCCCTTCAGCACATGCAAGAATAGCGGGTGTTGAGCACTGAGCGATCCCGTGAAGCTGGCCAGATAGCGATCCGGTGGGTCGACCCCCACGATTACTCGGCCGAGCAGTTGATCCGTATCGCCAGGATTCAACAGTGCCAGGGCCACCCGCGTGAAGCCGCCGCCGTCGTGCAGGGTATGCACCAGGACCGATAACAGATTGTTGAGATCTTTGGCCGCCTGCAAGGAGGCTTGGAACTGCTGCAGCGTTTCCAAGGGACGGGTTTGGATCGGTGGAGCGGTGTGGCCGTCCGGTTGACTGTTGGGTAATACCGCCAACGGTACCGTGACTGGAGACGACGCTTGAGTGATGACGATTTCGGTGATTCCAACCGAACGGGAGAGCTGTCTGCCTTTGTCGAACGCACGGGTGAAGGCGTCCTGCAGGATTGGTTCAGTCAAGGCCGTGCCTCGTTGAAGTGCACGGCGAATGAGGTCGGCGACGCCGGGGTCCGGCGAATCGGCCATCGCGGCGACCAATTGGTTCGAGCCAGCCACAAGCCCGACAAACAGTTGTTGACTGGTCAGCCATCGTGATTTCGCCGTGGGCATCGGGGTACCGATCAGATCCATGAGGCCGGCCGGTAGGACCCACGTCTGTGCCAGAGCCGTGGCAAATCGAGCTCTCGATACGCCGAGAATCTTCGCTTCATCCTCCGGCGTCCGCGCAGCGGTGAGGGCTTGAAACAATTCCGGCGTTTGGTACGCGATCACCAGGTCGGCGAAGGAGTAGAGGAGGGCGGCACTGAATAGCTGCCCTGGTTGAGGGTATTGCATCGCCACGCCGAGTTCGGAGGCATGTGCGGCAGCAAAGAGCGCTTTGGCGATCAAGCGGCCCAAGAGTGGCCGACGATCTGGCTGATGTTCCAATTGCTCCATCAGTTGAACGGTGGCCACGAGCGTACGGACTGTATCCAGTCCAAGCCAGGAGACTGCATGCACGACGGACGTAATCGTGTGTTGCGGACTGTAGGCGATTCCGTTGGCGATCTGCAGGACTTTGCACGTCAACCCCGGGTCTCGGCTGACGACTTCTGCGAGGGCATCGGGGCTTGAGGTGTCTCCGCTGATATTGAGGATTTTCTGGCAGGTCGCCCGCAGGGCCGGGATTGAATTGGCCTGTGGATCGAAGAGCGGGCGCAGTTGCGAATGTACCCGCGTGCGGACCTCGTTCGTAATGTCAGAATCCATGACCGACGTACCGTCCTGCGTCATACTCGTTCTCCCACTATGTCCTAGCGTGTCCTATCGGTTGTTTCAGGACTAAAACTTGAGCAGAGAGGCGATTGAATTGAAAAGGCAGCCAGAAGAGGCTCTGGGTATGGGGGTGAAGCAGTCTGGAGTCGTCGTAGACCACACAAATGGCTGACTATTCGATCGGACCATATCCAGTGGTTGACCGACTCACATATTCGAACCGGTTCTTGACAGATTTCACAAAGGAGAGCAGGCTGCTCACTTCCTTGCCAAGAAGCAAGCCCCATTCACTATTATTCCCAGGAGGTTTCCTATGCAGAAGTTGATCGTGGCGTCCGTTGCCTTGTTGTGTCTGGTTGGAGCAGGCTCGCTGGCCATGGCCGATGATGCTGTGAAAGGTGCGATGGATTCGATGAAGGCCGATGTGAAGGCCGAGAAAGAGTCGATGAAAGCCGACGTGCAGGGCAAGAAGGAAGAGATGAAGGGTAAGATGAAGGCCCGCAAAGAGGAGATGAAAGCCAAGCGTCAGGCAGCGAAGGACAAGATGAAGTCGAAGAAAGAAGAAGTGAAGGGCAAGGCCGAAGAAGTTAAAGCCGCCGGCCAATCCATGGGACAAGAGATGAAGGCCGCAATTCCAGCCCCTGCAGCAGCCCCGGCTCCCGCCGCCGGTCACTAAGCTTGAGACCTCTATCGGTGTCGTATCCTGGCCCTCGGGAGGTTGTTCCTCCCGGGGGCCATTTTTTTATCAGACAGCATTCAGCGCGGGGCAAAGAGGGAAGCGGCGCTCTCGTCTTGTTCCCCAGTGGGCCTTTTGTTAGGATGCGGCGCCTGAATATCGTCCATGGAACAGCGCATGAAAATCGCGACCTTCAACGCCAACTCTCTCCGCAAGCGTCTGCCAATCGTGCTCGACTGGCTGGCTCGGCAGAAGCCCGATGTGCTC
>JANYAJ010000016.1 GCA_025361385.1 Nitrospira sp. | reverse complement strand
CTGCCGCGCGACACCCGGCGCGTGACCGTCCCGCCGGCGCAGGCGGCCGATCGGCATCGGCCGAACCCCACGGCCCGTGCGCTCGACAGGATGCGGGGTCTGCAGACGCCCCGGACCGTGCGGCGCGACTAGACCGTGGCCCACCTCGGCCAGCTGGGTCAGATCGAGACGCCGATCCACACCCAGGCGGTGCGGGCGGGGACGAGCATCGGGATGGAACGACGCGGGTCACCCACCGCGGCCCGCCCGCCACCCGCCGCACCACGGCGTGCCGCTAACCCAACAGCGACGCATCCCTGGCCCCGCGGCATGTTGCCAGACCGTCACGCAACCGTGGAGACCCCGATGCCGGAACCCGGGCATTGCGACTTAGGGAAACAGAGGACATGGCTCAATTGAGTTGGAAAATCCGCTCTTGGCCTTGCAATTTGAAACGGAAACTTCTACACTCCCCCCTTTGCAGGAGAGAACGCATGTCCAGTGTTTTGAAAAAACGCCGTAAGAAAATGCGCAAGCACAAGTACAAGAAGCTTCGCCGGCGTCAAAAATTCGAACGTCGTAAGAGCTAGGCTCACCCGAGAACGGGGAGGAGGGGTCGGTGCCCGAAGGCAAGAAGGTTCGCATCCGCGTCCGGACTGTGAACTGTGTCTACGTTGGCGACTTCCTCGTTCCTCCCATGAGACATCGTGTGTCCGATGCGATCAACGAAGAGCAACGTCTCTTTATCAGCCTCACCGACGTGGTGATCGATGATAAGGATCGCTCGGAGTTCGTGGCCGTCAATAAGAACCTGATCGAGTCGATCGCTCAGCTGTAGCGATCGGCTCTACCAGGGACTTGAGACGCCGCCTCTGCCGTTCTTCCGTGAGCAATTCGCAGCCGCCCCTCTACAATCGTCCCTCAACATGTCCACCTTCTCACGATTTCTCCCGTTCCTGAGGCCCTACCTGTCTCGCATGGCGCTCGCCGGCCTGTTGGTCATGGCGGTCGCCGCGATTAATCTAGCCCTGCTGCGGTTAGCCGGCACGTTATGGGATGTCATTACCGTCCAGCACGACCAATCCAGAATGACGGAGTTGATCTCTCTCTTTCTCGGGCTCGTCCTCCTGCAAGGCCTCTGCTCGATGGGCCACAGTTATCTGACCGCGTGGATCTCCCAGCGCATCGTCGCCAATTTTCGCCAACACCTCTTTAAACATCTGCACACACTCTCCGTCAGTTTCTTTGCCCGTCGGCGCACCGGTGAACTTCTTTCACGACTCATGAACGACGTCACGGTCATCCAGTCCGTCGTCACGGAAACGCCGATCGACAGCGCAAAACAACTCGTGACCTTCATCGGAGGGATCACGTTCTTACTAATGATGAATTGGCGGCTGTGCCTCTTGATCCTGGTTCTGCTCCCATTACTCGTCCTCGTGGCGAAATTTTTCGGCCGCAGACTGAAATCCCTCTCAACCTCGATTCAAGACCAGACCGCGGCCTTGAGTACCTTGATCGAAGAAGTGATCTCCGGCATTCGCATCGTGAAGTCTTTCGTGCAAACAGAACGAGAAGAAACCAGGTTTGCCACACAAGTCGAACAGACCTTGTCGTTGACGATGCAACGGGCGAACATCATGGCGGTATTCGTCCCCGTCATCAGCCTCCTCACCTTCTCCGCCGCCGCCGCGGTCTTGTGGTACGGGGGGCTCCAAGTCATCGACGGGATCGTGTCGCCAGGCGATCTCTTCGCCTTCGTCCTCTTTGCCGGCATCCTGATCGGTCCGTTCAGTTCCGCTGCCCGCGTGTTCGCACAGATCCGGGAAGCACAGGGCGCCACACAACGGGTATTCGAAATTCTGGACACCCATTCCGAAGTGAGCGACTCCCCTACGGCCACGTCGCTGTCCACCGTCTCGGGACATATCCGGGCAGAGCACATCGGCTTTGCCTACGACCCACGGCAACCGGTCTTAACGGACATCTCATTCGAAGCCAAGCCGGGCGAGCTCGTGGCCATCGTCGGTCCCACCGGCGCCGGAAAAACAACCGTGATGAACTTGCTCCACCGCTTCTACGATCCCACGGAAGGACGCATCACGATCGACGGACAGGATCTTCGCCAAGTCACTATGGATAGCTGGTATCGGCAGATCGCGCTGGTTCCGCAAGAAACGATCCTGTTCGGCGGGACGATTCTCGATAATATTCGCTATGGGAACAGGGAGGCGACTGAAGAGGAAGTCATCGCGGCGAGTCGTGCGGCCCATGCCCACGACTTCATCATGAGTTTCCCGGATCAGTATCAGACCGTCGTGGGGGAAAAAGGGATCAATGTCTCAGGCGGACAGCGGCAACGCATCGCCATCGCCAGGGCCATTGTGAAAAATCCACGGATCTTGTTGTTAGATGAGGCGACCTCCGCCCTCGACAGTGAGTCGGAGCGGCTCGTCCAGGAAGCATTGGAACAACTCATGAAAGGCCGAACGACCTTTGTCATCGCCCACCGCTTGACGACCATCCAACGAGCCGACCGCATCCTCGTGCTCAATAAGGGCCACCTCGTTGAAACCGGTACCCATGCCGAACTCATCGACCATAAAGGCCTTTACCAGTACCTCTACACCCTTCGCCTGACCGAACAACTCCCGGCATAGGCCTCACAGACTCTCTTCGATGTTCCGCAGCTCTTCAGGAACGCGGATTACAGCCCGATCGTTTCAATCATCTGCATGTCTTCATCTGTCAGGGTGAACTGCTCAGCCTGGAGATCTTCTTTCATATGCTGCGGATTCGTGGTGCCGGTCAACGGGAGCATCCCGATCTGCATGGCAAACCGAAAGACAACCTGAGCCAGCCCAGCCCCTAGCCGTTGAGCGATAGTCCGAATGGCCGGTTCGGCAAAGATGCCTTGATTCGCAGTCAACAACGAAAACCCCTGATAGATGATGCCGTGGGCCCGGCAAATCTCCCTCACTGCTTTATCCCATCCGAGTGCGGCATAACAGCGGTTCTGCACCATCATCGGTTTCACGGCCGCCTCGGCACAGAGCTGGGTGAGTTGCTCAGCCGTTACATTGCTGATACCGATCATTTTCGTTTTTCCCGACCGATAGAGTCCTTCGATGGCTGCCCAGACCTCACGGTCTGCCGCGCCCAAGCCCTGCCGCTGATAAGGCCCGTGCAAGACATAGGAGTCAAGATAGTCGGTGTGCAGATGGACCAACGAGCTGTCGAAGGACTGAGTCACTTGAGTCGTGAGATCAGCCGAGGCATCGTAGGGAGTCCGATGATCCTGACCATTCGTCGACGTAAACTTGGTCTGGAGAAAGAGACGATCTCGCGAGACCCCTTGCTGCGCAAGGGCCAGTAAGGCCTCTCCCACCAGGGCCTCCTGATAATGAATCAGTTGATTGGCCGTATCGATGGCCGTGAAGCCGGCCGCCACGGCGACCTGCACCAATTGCGTCGTAGCCTCTTTTTTCCACGCGGTGCCATACATGAATGAAGGAACCGATACGTTATTATAGGTGGTCAAAGGCATGCGTTATTCTCCAAGATAACCAGGCTGCTGATGCCTGCGAGAGTTATGGCCTCAAGCCGTCACGAAGAAGCGGGACGACGAGCGATAATGAGATCCGACACAGGATAACCCAACTGCTGCGCCCGCTCCAATAGACCACGATAGGCCACCTCATCCAGATGAGGGGTTCGGGACAGAATCCAGAGAAATTGACGATCCGGAGTCCCCACTATCGCAGTCCGATACTCCACGTCGAGATCCAGAATCCAATAGTTCCCGTCACGAGACGAGCCAAACAGCCGCGCGAACCAGTTATCGAACTGCACCGCAAGCCGCGCATTCGTCTTGGGATCAACCACCATCGCAACGCCCTTTGCCTGCTCGACCCCGCCGGTATCCGTCACACATTTATTCTGCACACCGACTACCCCATCCTGACGAATGGAATAGATCGCCTGAGAGGCGGCGCAGTGTCGCTGGAACCACATCGGGAGGCGCGCGATTTCATACCACCTGCCGGCATAACGAGAGAGATCCACCGACGCGACCGTCGGTAGATCGCCTTTCGAATCCACTCCCGCACAGGCCCCCAGCATGAAACACAAGACCACCATCGCAAAGTTTGACCTCACAGCGCCTAAAC
>JANYAJ010000543.1 GCA_025361385.1 Nitrospira sp. | reverse complement strand
CTTGGCGTCCTGATAGACCCGCCCATAGACCCGCTTGTCGGTATAGACGGTCTTGAGATTCTTCCCTTTGATATCCAGATCCAGCACCACGGTCGCCCAGGCCGGATGGGTGGTCGGCAAACTGTGCGGCACGAGACTCTGCACCTTCACCGTAACAATGGTCTTGTCGCCTTCGATCTTGGTTTGCACGTCCAGCTTGGCCGCTTCCTGGCGGAGCTTGCCGATGCGCCCGGGAAAGGTATGGTTCGCCGTTTTGCGCTTCTTCTCCCCGTTCGCCGACTCACCGACCTGCTCCGGCATGTGACAGGTCTGGCATTCTTTGCCGGACTTCACGGCCTTGCTTTGATCCCAACTGCCCAGCAGATCGTTCGTCTTGCCTAAGTTGGCCGCCGAGGGGACCGATTGATGGCAATTGAGGCAGAGATCGGACTTCTGAAAGAGCCCCAGCTCCATCGACTGGTGGGCGAGATTCTGGACGAAGTCCTTATAGGGCCCATAGAGCGTTTTGCTGCCGAGTTCGTACTTGGGCTCCGGCGGTTGTTTCGTCCGATCGACCTGTTTGATCAAGTGACATTGCGCGCAGGCCACACCGTCCAATGAGGGGTCGCCGGACTTGGCTTGATCGACGAAGAGCTGGGCCTGCTCGGGGAATTCGCGCACATGCGGCGCATGACAGCGGAAACAGAGCCCTTTGTCCTTGCCGGCGGGAGACTGGAGAAACGCATCGAGCGAGGCGCGAAATGCCGGGGAATGAATGGACTTCGACAGCGGCGAGGTTTCCCATTCTTCAAACACGCGCTCGTGGCAGCGCTTGCACTTACTGGAGCTGGGGAAAGCCTTCTCGAGAGCGGGCTTGGAGGCATCCTGTGCATAGAGGGCTTCGTCGAGTCCATGCGAAAGCAAGAAGGCCGCTACGAGCACTATGCCGATTCCTAGCTTCGCACCGATCGACTGTCGCACCATTATCATGCCCCTCGATTTGAAGCCCCAGGAGGCTTTAGCAAAATTCAGCTATGAACGCTGAACGCGGAGCGCTGAAGTAAGAATTATTCCCTTGTTCAGCATTCATCGCTCAACGTTCAACGCGCTAGAGCTGGCGGACTGTTTCAGCATCCTGCTAGAGATTTTTCGCCCGATAGGTGAGCAACCGGGGCTGCGTATATTCTTCGAGAATCTTCTTCGCGCTCTCCCGCTCTTTGTCGGTCGTCAAGGTGGCCAGATACTTTTCTTTCAGACTCGGCTCGGGCGTCGGAATCAACGCATAGTTCAGCACCGCTTCAATCGATGCGGCGGTCGTGCCGGAGGGAAGCGCCAGAGAGAAGGGGACTTTTCTCGTATGCCCCCCCTTGATGAAGGGATCGGGAATCGGGCCACGAAGAATTTTATCGTAGGGCAAACCAAATTGTTTCGTCTCCTCTTGCAGCACCTTGCCCTGCGCATCCTTGGCGGTCAGGACCAGGTAGAACTGCTTGAGCACCGGGTCGCCGTCGGGAAAGCTATGCGGAAGGCTGCCGATTTTCACCAGCGCCGTGCCCTCCACGGCGGAGGCCGACTTGGTGGTCTCAAGATCTACGCGGGGCATCCATTCGGCCTGCAGATTTCGATTTCTGAGGAGGGTGCCGGGGACGACCACACCACGGAACCAGTGCCGACCGATGGCGCGAGTCATGGAGCCGCGCCTCGAGGTGGAGCTGCCGGTCGAGGGCTCCATGTGGCAGTCCTGGCACACCGTCCCCTGCAAGATCTCCCCGGCCAGGTCTTTCTGCGTCTCATCCTTGACCTTGTCGAAATGGCAGGAGGCGCAGTAGTTCGCACCGCGGAACAGGTCGGATTGCGTCGCCGGATGGACGAGGTTTTCCTCCGGATTGGCATAGGGGCCGTAGATCATCTTGCCCGGCTCGATCTTGAACGACGGAGGTGAGTTCGGTGTGTGCTCCACGCTCTTGATCAGGTGGCAGGAAGCGCAGCCGATCCCTTCCACTTGCGGCTTACCGGCCAATACTTGCGCCACAATCTTCTCGACATGTTGCGGGAATACCGTCGTCGATGGCACATGGCAGGCGAGGCAGCGGCTGCGCTCGTCGGCCGTCGGGTTGGTCTGCAGCCAGACGCCCAACACCGTGCGGAACACCGGCGACTCCAGCGACGTGCCATGTAGGAGTGCGGCATCGACCCGGCCGAATGTCTTCAGATCCGGCGTCTGTTCGCGCACGCCTTTCCATTCTTCATAATGCCGATCGTGGCATTGCTTGCAGTCTTCCGATCGAATGAAAATCTTTTCGATCTCCGCCACCCAGTCGGCCTGAGCCGGAGCTTCAGCCTTCTGCGCCATGGCGCGGCCATACGACAGCGCGATGAGGCCCACGATGAGCAGGAGGAATAGTCCGAGAGCGATTTGTTGTGCGGACCTGCGTCGTCCCATGCTCAATCCCGTTTGCATCCGACGAAATGGAAATTCACACCCCACCCGACCGGATCGCCTGGATCAGCCGGCTCATAGGTGCCGACGGTGAAGTTGCATTCCTTCATCCCGCGCTTGATCGCTTTCCCGAAATCGAGCATGTTTCTGATCTCGGTCTTGTCGATCTCTTTGATGACGGACCGGACCTTGATGCCTGCATAGTCCGCGCGCGAGTTTCCGATCACCTCGAATACCGCGACGCCCTGCGCCCGTTCGAGTTTCAATTCTTTTTTGATATCTTCGTCCACGTCGCCGACGATCACGCCGAATTCTTCACCCAATTTCGCGGCTTCATCCACGGTCATCGGCTCCGGTTCCGCCGCATGTACCGATGGCGGCCCAACGCCGCTGAGGATTGCCAGGCACAGGTCGACACACAAAAAAAAGGCCCTTCCGCTCCGAAGGGCCTTTGTGTGAGCAGTGACGGCACCGATTCGAGCAACCTCCAACGTTCGTGCCTTTCATCCGCACAGGTACCGTTATCTTAACAAAACACCTGGCAGGCTGCAGAAGACCAATCAGACCAATCCCGCAGGCTGCTCAAAAAGGCCGTCCAGCAAGGCCGCAACGGGCACACTCAGAACGATGAACGCGGAACGCTGAAATAAAATCCGTTTCCCTGTTCATCACTCATTGCTCACCGTTCAGCGTTTTTCTAGCTGGCAGCCTGCTAGAGCTTCGCAATAGGGTCGATGACCAGCTGAAACCATGGCGCCACCGCTTTTTGCCCGTTCCGTTCTTTGTTCTCGCCGTTCCACACGGCAAACGACACGGTTTGTACTCGCCCGGGAATCAGCTTGGCTTCATTCTCTTGCTCTTCGCTCACCAACGGCCTGCGCATGACGACATGCCAGACCCCATCTTTCCAGCTCGCCTTCCCTTGCACTCGCCCCTGCTTTTCCTTGGTCGTCAGCGTGCTGAAACCTCCACCGATGAGATCCTCGACGGAAGAGACCCGGCGCGGAATAACTTCAAACGTCCGCACGCCGTCTTTGGCTTTTTCAGACGTCTTGGCGGCCCGGCGATCGATATCGCTCTGCCAATCGGCCTTCCAATGCCAGATGTTGATGTAGTGATCGAGTTGGCCCATGCAGAAAAACGCGGGCGCATCGCCGAGGGGCAGCCCGATCGCGACCCCGTCGCGAAAGGTCCCCGGCGTCAGACGGTCATTCTTGGTGTTGTCCTGCCATTCCAGCAGAAAGGCGATCTCGGTGCCGTTGTGGAGCGATCGCACCGTGAGGGCTCGTGCGGTCGGCTCAGGCCAGACCGGCCTGGTAATGACCTGCCCGCTCAAGGGAAGGGTCATCGGCGCGACCTTGGCCCAGGCGGCATCCTCGGGGCCCGCCGGCAGCTCCCCTTCAACGAGGCGCGCACGAATCATCATGCCCTCGGAACTGACGAGGGGCACGTCGAAGCCCACTAAGAGGCCGGCGGTCACCAGAATGAAGAGGAACAGCAGCAGTAACGGGCGGGAAGCCATCTTCGTCGTCGTACGCACCATGCAAGGTCCTCGGGTAACTGGCGCGAGCACATTCTTACAAGTTCAGAATACCACAACGCCCAGGCGAGGCCAAACAGACGGCCTCGGGACCTCTACCAGAGTTTCACGCGGCGAATTTTATTTTCGCCCCGTTCGCAAATATAGAGATAGCCCTGGGAGTCCAGCGACAGTCCGACGGGAGAGTTGACGACGGCCTCGATCCCGAGGAGTCCGTCTCCATGTTTCACGGTCCCGGACGATTCTTTCGCCACGAAGCGCGCGGCGCCGCAGCCACCCATATTCTTATCTTCGTAGCCGCTGTCCCCGTTGCCCGCAACCGTGGTAATCACGCCGGTCGCAACATCGACCTTCCGCACGCGATGATTCATCGTATCGGAGACGTAGAGATTGTCTTGATGGTCCACCACCACGGCTTCCGGCGCATGGAGCATGGCCCTGACAGCCGGCTTGTCGTCACCGTCGTAGCCGTACCGGCACACGCCGGCCACGGTCGAGATAATCCCGGTCTTGTGATCGATGCTGCGAACGCGGTTACTGCCCTTGTCGACGAAAATGATATCGCCTTTCCCGTTCACCGTCAGCCCGACGACATCGTAGATGCGGGCCTCGAGCGCGGGTTTGCCATCGTCGAGGTACATCGACATGTCCAGTCCGTCCGAACAGACCGGCATGAGCCAGCCATGGTCGTCGCTGAAATCGATGCCGATCGCATCGCCGGACAGCACAACAAGATTCCGCGCGACGAGCGGTTGCTCGCGGGCTTCGTCCTCGGCTGTCCAAGCCCCGGCGACGGTCGTGACCATGCCGGTCTGTTCGGACGGACTGGACATGTCGATGTACCTCGACGATGGCAAACCCGCGCTCGAGGCCCGCATCTAC
>JANYAJ010000017.1 GCA_025361385.1 Nitrospira sp. | reverse complement strand
AGCGTCTGCGGAATCGTCGTCGGCCGGACCATCTTGTTCTTGATCCGGTTGCGGAGCGGCTGTTCGTCGATCGTGAAGGGCACCCACCGCATGATATTGGCCAACCCTGCTTCCGCCAACACATTGGAAATGCTGTACGACATCCCGAGGTTCGCACTGACGGTCCGATTGAAGAGCCCTTCGAACACCGAAAACACATCCGTCGTCGCGCCGCCGATATCCACTCCGATCAAGTTCAAATGCTCCCGCTTGGCGATCGTTTCCATGATCACGCCGACCGCCGCCGGCGTCGGCATGATCGGCGCACCGGCCATCTCGATCAGCTTCTTATAGCCCGGCGCCTGTTGCATGACATGTTCGAGAAATAAGTCGTGGATCTTGTTGCGCGCCGGCGCGAGATTCTCCCGCTCCAGCACTGGACGAATGTTGTCGGTCAAGACCAGCGCGGTTTTCTCTCCCAGGATTTTTTTCACTTGCGGCTGCGCGTCTTTGTTGCCCGCGTAGACCAACGGAAGCTTATAGGTGGCTCCAAACCGGGGGCGTGGGTCCGCCGCGGCTATGTACTCCGCCATCTCCACCACATGGGTGACCGCACCGCCATCCGTCCCGCCGGACATCAAGATCATGTCCGGCCGCATCGTCCGGATACGCTCGATCTTCTCATGCGGCAGACGGCCATCGTTCGACGCGAGCACATCGATGACAATTGCGCCGGCGCCGAGCGCAGCCCGTTGCGCACTTTCCCCCGTCATGTTCTGCACCACCCCGGTCACCATCATCTGCAACCCGCCACCCGCGCTGCTGGTAGAGATGTAGATGTCGACACCGGTCTTCGCATCGCGGCAGGGCGTAATGATGGTGTCGCCATCCAGAATTTTCCGGCCGGAGAGTTCTTCAATTTCCGCAATGGCGTTGAGCACCCCTCGCGTCACATCTTCGAACGGCGCCTCCACCGTCGTCGGGGCCTCCCCACGATAGGTCTGCCGGTATTCGTCGCCGACTTTCTCGATCAGAATGGCTTTGGTCGTGGTGCTGCCACAGTCGGTAGCGACGATGACGTTGAGCGGCTGGGGGATCACAGTCTTGGGGGCAGGATTTGACACAGTCATTGAGCGGAGGCCCCTTGAGGAGCCTGAGGAGCAGACTTCGTTTCAATGAGAGCGATGAGACGGGAGATCGTATCGCGCCGTTCGAGCAACCGGGCCACTTGCTCGACTTCCTTGGCGTGAAACGCCCATTCAATGATCGGGGTCAGAAAATACAGGGCCTGGCTGCCGAGAAAATTCATGGGGCCAAGCGATTCCAAAAATACCGTAGCAGGAGCGGCCATACCCCGCTTCACCACCGCGTCGGCTACCCGCTCAAGCAACGCGAGATCTTCAATGGTGAACAACGCGGCGTCGGATGTGGTCGAAAAAGCATGGGAGAGTTCCGCACGCACCCTATCCCACGTTTCCGCCAGAGGAGTCTTGAGCAAAGAAGCCATAAGTGTTTGGAAAGGCAGTTAAAATCCGATGACGCCGGCCATTATATGAATGGGATTGAGGAGAGTCAATGAAGAGGGGGGGGATGGGAAGGGCGCCCGCTGTGGGTTCTTGAGTTGATCGCTCCCTCTCCGATCGGGGTTCACCGCCTGATAGTCCTTGATGAACTCGTCGACCTTGCGGCGCACCTGGTCTTCGACATGTTTGACATTATCGTCCGCCACGATGCCAATCCCGCCCGACTTCATCCATGTTGCGGCGGACAGTTCAGGCGCACCAGGACCTCCCAGCCGGACCCGCTGTTTCACAAGGAGATCGATCGTATAAAAATACCGGCCGATGCGATCATGGACCGCATCCATCCGAACCACCAAAAGAGCGCCAGCTTGCGCGGCGAGCCTCTCACGTTCTGTGAAGACTTTTACGCCGGCTTTTTGAAGCCGCTGCCGGATATCGTTCTGAAGCGTCACGGCTTGCAGCCCACCCTGCTCGAGTTCGAGGCTGAAGGGTTCAACCAGGACTTCCACGCCGGAAAGGCCTCTCAGCGATTCGCGTTCAGAAACCTCTGCAGGCCGCTCCGCATAACTTGGAGTCAGCGCAAGCATGAGTGAGCATGTCACAACGAGACAGAAACAAG
Source organism: Nitrospira sp. (assembly GCA_025361385.1). Classification (GTDB taxonomy): domain Bacteria; phylum Nitrospirota; class Nitrospiria; order Nitrospirales; family Nitrospiraceae; genus Palsa-1315. The sequence continues at coordinate 1,155 of JANYAJ010000017.1, read as the reverse complement.
TGGCGAGGGGACCATCCGGCAGGAAGAGAGGTCGCATCGTGCACCCCCTTGAGATCCGGAACCATCCTACCCCTTCAGATCTTGTTCTGCCAACAGCAACAACAGCCCCTGGCTATCCTGCAGGTGACAGTCCTCGCAACGGCACGTTTTCGAATATTCAGCTTTCTTGGAGCCAATACTGTTAGGATAAGAGGCCCTGCGTGATTGATTCCTGACATCGATAGAAAGGACGCTCGCCTTGAATAAAACGAAACTCATTGCCGCCACCATCGTGTTGTCTCTGATCGGAGTCCCGACCCTCTCCTTCGCAAAGGCGCGAGGCGGATCCGGCGGAGGGTACTCCAGCGGGTCACGGAGCGGAAGCACCGGAAGCAGCATCGGGAGCCGTGGGTCCCGCACCTACGACCAGAACGGGGCGAAACCGATTCAACAGTCGGCCACCCCTAAGCCGGCAACCGCACCACAAGCCACGCCAGCTGGCCAAGCTCCCGCAGCCCAGCCGGCCAGCCAACCCTCGTTTCTACAACGTAATCCCCTCTTAGCCGGAATCGCAGGAGGTCTCGCCGGATCGTGGCTCGGCCATATGCTGTTCGGCGCGACGGAGAGCAGCGCGAAGACCAACGAAGCCGGTGAACCGGTCGGCGAAGCCACCCAGGCAGCCGGCGCCTCCAGCTCAACCGGAATTCTCCTCTTCCTCATGCTCCTGGTAGCCGGAACATTGTTTTATTTCCTGAAAGTCCGGCGGCCAGCTATCCCGGATTTTTCAGGGATCACGCGGAGCAGCGCAGTCGGAGGGGCCTTGCTTACAGAACCCTCCGCCACGACCAGACTCACCCCAACCGTGGTGAGCGACGTAACCGCCGCAGACAAGGCGGCCTTCCAGCAACTGCTGACCGACATTCAGACAGCCTGGAGCAAACAAGACCTGGCGGAATTGCGGCGATTCGTCACACCGGAGATGCTGACCTATTTCAGCACCGCCCTGGCTGAAAACACCAGCCAAGACATCGAGAATCATGTGGAAGATGTGGTGCTGGGGCGGGCAGAAGTTCAGGAATCCTGGATCGAAGAGGCCACGCAGTACGCGACGGTGAGCCTGTATTGGAGTGCCCGCGATTATACGATCTCCTTAACGAAGCCGCGCGGAGACGCAGG
>JANYAJ010000557.1 GCA_025361385.1 Nitrospira sp. | reverse complement strand
CGCTCGAACCCCATGTCGTCGGACCCCATACGCCGGATCTCGCCAGACCCATTTCGAAGATGGCGGCTGAAGCCAAAGAGAAGGGCTATCCGGTCGAACTCAAGGCGGCCCTCATCGGCAGCTGCACCAATTCCTCCTATGAAGACATCAGCCGTTCGGCTCACATCGCTCAGCAGGGGTTGAAGGCCGGGCTCAAAGCGAAGGCCTCGTTTCTGGTGTCGCCCGGTTCTGAGCGTATTTATCATACGATGAAGCGCGACGGGTTCTTGGACACGTTTGAAAAGTTGGGCGGCACGGTGTTGTCGAACTCCTGTGGCCCCTGTATCGGACAGTGGAAGCGGGCCGATGGCGTGAAGGGGAAAGCGGATTCGATCGTCAGTTCGTTTAACCGCAATTTCCCAGGCCGCAACGACGGCATCAGTGAGACCTTGTCATTCCTCGCAAGCCCGGAAATTGTGACGGCCTATGCCATTTCTGGCGACTTGAATTTTGATCCGGTCAATCAGACGCTCAAGGGCGCGGACGGCAAGCAGTTTAAGTTCGAGCCGCCGCAGGGTGAAGAGCTTCCAGCCAAGGGCTTCGCGAAGGCCGACGAAGGTTTTGTGGCGCCGGCCGCCAACGGAGATGGTTTGACCGTCGACATTCCACCGACGAGCGAGCGGTTGCAATTGCTCCAGCCCTTCCCACGCTGGGACGGCAAAGATTTCGAAAAGCTCCCGTTGTTGATCAAGACCAAGGGCAAGACGACGACCGATCACATCTCTCCGGCCGGTCCCTGGCTCAAGTTCCGTGGCCATCTGGACAAGATTAGCGACAACATGTTCCTGGGCGCGAACAATGCGTTCTTCCCAGAGCCTGGCAAGGGCACGGATGTGTTAACCGGGGAGACCGGCTTGACCATGGCGCAGATCGCCCGCCGATATAAGGCGAAGGGGATCGGTTCGATTGTGGTTGGAGATGAAAACTACGGCGAGGGGAGCAGCCGGGAACATGCTGCGATGTCTCCGCGTTTCCTCAACGTGCGCGTTGTCATCACGAAGGGCTTTGCCCGCATTCACGAGACCAATTTGAAGAAGCAGGGGATCTTGGCGTTGACCTTCGCTGATCCGAAGGATTACGAGAAGATTGAGCAACAGGACCGCATCAGCGTGACGGGGCTCAGCAGCCTGGCTCCCGGCAAACCGGTGAAGGTGACGATACACAAGACGGATGGCACTTCGCTCACCATCCAGGCGAACCACAGCATCACCGACCAACAGATTGCGTGGTTCAAGGCTGGTTCAGCGTTGAATGCGCTGAACTGACAACGAGCTAACAGAGGAATAACCATGACGACCAAGGCATCCAAGATCATTTACACGAAGACAGACGAAGCGCCGATGTTGGCGACCTATTCGTTCTTGCCGATCATCAACGCCTTCAGCAAGGCAGCCGGCGTGTCCGTTGAGCTGCGAGACATCTCTCTGGCTGGGCGTATCATTGCCTTGTTCCCTGATTACTTGACGCCTGAGCAGAAGCAGGCAGACGACCTGGCTGAGTTGGGAGCGTTGGCCAAGACACCGGAAGCCAATATTATCAAGCTGCCCAACATTAGTGCCTCGCTGCCCCAGTTGCAAGAAGCCATCAAGGAGTTGCAGAGCCAGGGCTACAAGCTTCCCGAGTATCCGGAAGTTCCAAAAGACGACAAAGAGAAAGACGTCAAGTCTCGCTACGACAAAGTGAAGGGCAGCGCCGTGAACCCGGTTCTGCGCGAAGGCAATTCCGACCGCCGCGCACCGCTCTCTGTGAAGGCCCATACCAGGAAGCATCCCCATAAGATGGGCGCCTGGAGTGCGGACTCCAAGACCCATGTGAGCCATATGAAGGGCGGAGATTTCTTCTCCAATGAACAGTCGATGACGACGACTGCGGCGACCGATGCCAAGATCGAGTTTGTCGGCCAGGATGGCAAGACCACGGTGTTGAAGCCGAAAGTGGCGTTGCAGGCAGGTGAAGTCATCGATGCGACGTTTATGAGCAAGAAGGCGCTGCGCCAGTTCATCGAAGAGCAGATCGAAGATGCCAAGAAGCGTGGCGTTTTGTTCTCGATCCATCTGAAGGCCACCATGATGAAGATCTCGGACCCCAAGATCTTCGGTCATGCCGTGACGGTATTCTATAAGGACGTCTTTGAAAAGCATGGCGAGACGCTCAAGAAATTGGGCGTGGATCCGGACAACGGGCTCGGGGATCTCTACTCGAAGATCAAAGGGTTGCCGGACGATCAGCGCAAGGCGATCGAAGCCGACGTGCAGGCGGTCTACCAGAAGCGACCCCCTATGGCGATGGTGAATTCCGACAAGGGCATCACGAATCTCCATGTGCCGAGCGACATCATTATCGATGCATCGATGCCCCCGGTCATTCGCGACAGCGGCAAGATGTGGGGTCCGGACGGCAAGGCTGCGGACGCCAAATGTGTGATTCCGGATGCCAGCTATGCGCCGGTGTATCACGAGGTCATTGAATTCTGTAAGAAGCATGGCGCCCTCGACCCGAAGACCATGGGCAGCGTGCCCAACGTTGGTCTCATGGCGCAGGCGGCTGAAGAATACGGTTCGCACGACAAGACCTTCAAGGCCCCGGGCAACGGCACGATCCGTGTGGTCGATGCCGTAGGCAAGACGCTCCTAGAACACAAGGTGGAAGACGGGGATATCTGGCGCATGTGCCAGGTGAAGAATGCGCCGATTCGGGACTGGGTCAAGCTGGCGGTGACTCGTGCGAGGGCGACCGGAGCCCCGGCAATTTTCTGGTTGGATAAGGCCCGCGCGCACGATGCGCAATTGATTGCGAAGGTGAATCAGTATTTGAAAGATCACGATACGACCGGCCTCGACATTCAGATCATGACTCCGGCCAATGCCACCAAGCTATCCTTGGAGCGGATCAAAGAAGGCAAGGACACGATTTCGGTCACGGGGAACGTATTGCG
>JANYAJ010000499.1 GCA_025361385.1 Nitrospira sp. | reverse complement strand
TGCTGGAGAGGGATTCTTTCAAGCGGGCGCGCAGCTCCTCGCTCAGCTGGAGTCCGAGGTCAGGATCTCCCAGTAACTCACGCAGGCGATCGTCGACAATCCCGCGTACGAGTTCTTTGAGTTGTGCCGGGGAAAGTTGGGAGAGGTCCATAGAGACGGAGGATACGGAGGCTGATGCCTAAAATGCAACTAGGGAGAGAGTGATCTACGAAAGGTCGGCTTTGGGTCGGAGCTGCTTGATCATGAGGCTCAAGCGGTCTTGCTGTGGGGCGGCTATGGTCAGAAACTCTACCCCGATGCCGGCGGATCCGGACCAGCGTATGGTGGCATTGTCGATTACGATCGGTTGAGGTTCGCCTGGAATATGTAATTGGATGGCGATCTGCATGCCGGTAAAGGGGCTGATCAGGCTCTCCACGCGACATCCCTTGGCCGAAAGGTCTCGGACTGACCCTGTATGGCGGAAGTGATTCTGGTGCACTAAGGTGCTGGAGAACGACACGGGAAACCTGGGATGCTTTCTTGTGACCATAACGGTGCTCTGCGTCGGCTCCTCTAGGCGATGATCGCCTGCAAATGTAGCAGGGAATCCCTCCAGATAGCGAGGGGGCGCCGTCGTTTCATTCAAACAGTTGTTGTCAGCCACCCAGGCATTTCTGCAAATATTAGGAAGAAGGGATGGTTGTCAAATAATGTAGCGTTCTGATGGTTAAGACTTGTCGCTGAGTGGAAAGCGAGAGTGGGCTATGATAAAAATCCTGGTCGCGAATCATTGCTGAAGCTGGACGGCATGCAGGACTGTTCTATCTGCGGCAGTTTTTTGGCTGTTCCTTTTCTCAACCGTACCGCATGGAGGATTCGAGTGATGGCACGATTGGCATTCCTACGAGGCGTCTGTTCTGTGTGTGTGTTTTCTTTGGGCATCATAAGTTCTCCTGCCTGGGCCGAGTCTTCCACGCCTGATGCCGGGACGACTGTTGCTGCTGGGAACGTCGTTTCGTTGGAATACACGTTGACGCTCGACGATCAATCCGTGCTTGAATCCAACGTCGGCAAGGAGCCGATGACCTACACGCAGGGTGCGCATGAGATTGTTCCCGGATTAGAAACTGCCATGGAAGGTATGAAAAAAGGGGAACACAAACATGTCATTGTGACTCCCGCTGATGGCTATGGACCGATTGATCCACAAGCCCTTCGAGAGGTGAAGAAGGACCTCATTCCGGCTGCAGCGCAGAAAGTGGGTACCCAACTTCAAGGGCAGTCTGGTGACGGGGCGACGGCATTCCCTATTGTGAAGGAAATCAAAGACGAAACGGTCGTGCTCGATTTCAACCATCCGCTGGCAGGGAAGACGTTGCACTTTGACGTGACTGTTCTGGCCATTACTGGGGGGCCGGTCCCAGCGCAGCCTGAGAAGTAATCGCCGGAATAAGGGTGCCTTGTGCATGGATCGATCCCACTGTGCGATCCAACGGCATTTGATTTTCGGTAGGGGCGCTTCTAAAATGCCGCCTTTGGATTGACGTTGTAATGCCCACCAGCTCTCGCTCTCGGACAACCTCTCCGCCTAAAAAGAAGGCTCGCAAGAAGTCTCTCGGCCTCGACGCGTCGCACAAGCGCCGTTTTCAGGCCAGGCTGCTGAAGTGGTACGCGAAACATGGCCGCGATCTGCCTTGGCGAAAGACCTCTGATCCCTATCACATTTTGGTCTCTGAAGTAATGTTGCAACAGACCCAGGTTGATCGGGTGATTCCGAAGTACCATGAGTTTCTGGGTCGTTACCCAAGCTTTGAAGAGTTGGCTGAGGCACCGGTCTCGGATGTGAAGAAGACGTGGTATCCGTTGGGCTATAATATTCGGCCTGAACGGTTGCATAGTATCGCCTGCGAGACGGTTGAGCGCTATGGGGGGCAGCTTCCAAGCGATGCGGAGGAGCTGCTGTCGTTCAAAGGCATTGGACGGTACACGGCCGGCGCCATCCGGTCGTTCGCGTTTAACGAAGATGCGCCGATCTTGGATACGAATGTGATTCGGGTGCTGCATCGGGTATTTGTTGCGAAGGGCGATCCCAAAACGCAGAAGCCGAAGCTCTGGGAGTTATCTGAAGCGCTGATTCCGAAAGGGAAAGGTTACGACTTTAACCAGGCGATCATGGACTTTGGGGCGACCTGTTGCACGGCGAGGAATCCTTTCTGTGAGAAATGTCCGATGAAACCATTCTGTAAGACATATCCGTTCGATCGGACGTAACTGGGGGTGTCGGCTGGCTATGAAGGTGATTGAGGTCGCCGCTGGTCTGATCTGTCGAGACGGCCGCTATTTGATTGCCCGGCGGAAACCGGGTGTGCATTTGGCAGGGTTCTGGGAGTTTCCAGGCGGAAAGCGCGAGGCTGGTGAAACGTTGGAAGAATGTCTGCAGCGAGAGCTGTTCGAAGAACTGAATATTCGTATCGATGTGCCGCTGCCTTTCCAGGTCATTCGGCACCAGTACCCTGAGAAAACCGTGGAGCTGCATTTTTTTCGTTGTCGAATTGAGAGCGGGGATGCCACCGCGATAGACTGCGCGGAGATTCGATGGGTCTGGCCGCACGAATTGGACGCCTTCGAGTTTCCTCCGGCAGACCGTCCGGTTGTTGAGGCGTTACAGCGTTAGACTATGGGGCAGGAATTATGAAAGTCGTTCTGGACATTGAGACGATTCAAGCGCCTCGGGAAGAATGG
>JANYAJ010000489.1 GCA_025361385.1 Nitrospira sp. | reverse complement strand
GCCGACATAGGTGATCATGTCCCGATAGCTGTCGATCGCGACTCGTTCGGCAATCAGATCTTCCGTGATCATGTCCGCCAACGACTCGCCTTCGACATATTCCGAATGGCTCCGGTCCAAAATGCCTTCAGGGGAGAGGTTCGGCTCGCCCCCCAGTTGAACAATACGTTCAGCCAACTGGTCGGCATGGGCTTGTTCTTCTACCGCATGCTGGAGGAACTCGCCTTTCACGCTGAGGGAGCTGATCCCTTTGGCCATGAAGTAATGGCGCTTATAGCGGAGCACACAGACGATTTCTGTGGCGAGCGCTTCGTTCAGCAGCGTGATCACGGTCTCGACTTTGGCCTTGTAGCCCGCGGTCATGGCCCCGTCCTCGATCCCCTGTCGGGCCCGAGCCCGGAGCGTCTTCACATCGGTCAACCCGAGGGCGTCTTTCACGATGCCTTCCTTCCGGGACGCGCGCGTCGCGGCACTGTCGGATTGCGCCGTCGTCGAGGCGGCGGCTTTGATCGTTGTCGTATCTTTCACGATTCTCTCCTTTCGGGGACTGCCCCGTTGCTAATGTTCCGATTACGAGTCACCCGAAGCGTTCCTGTCATCCTCGGGGCGGCTTTCACGAACAGCGGCTCGCAATGCGACAGCCGCCACATCAACGTGGCCGCCGCGTTCCGTTCACCGACGCGCCCGGTGGTCCGGGCAGCGGCTGGTACATGTTTTTTCGACGGCCTGCCTGGACGAGAGCCAGGCACAGCGCAGGAGCAGCGGGACGCCATGAGGTGGCAGGTTGGTTCAGTGGCATCACTGTGTTGTTTCCCATTGCTCAGGCCCTCTCTTTCATCGTGAGGTCGTTCGTGCATCTCTCGTGAATCGCATCCATTCAGTGGGGCCGCTTCCCCAGCATTGCGGCCCCGGCTGTTGTTGCCACCGGCCCGCCTCTTTTATGAGCGCATCCTTTTTCTCGCCATACCGCTCCTGAACTTTGCCGATGAACGTGTCGTCGTGGCCTTCGATCTGTTTCGCGCTGTCATCGATAACATTGCCATGCTGCTGTTTCAGTTCGCATTTGAACTGCATCCATTTCTCTTTGAGTTGATCCGCGTTCATACGGTCTCCCTCCCCTTGAGCGGTTCTCTCGATCCAACCCCGTCATGCATGATCTTCTCCATGCAGATTAATATGGCGAGAAGACCGGCAGCAGTCTGGTCAAAATTGCTCAAATAGGAAGCGGAAATCCGATCGCAGGTTGGCGCGTATACCGATTGTGCGACTCGAATGGAATTCGAGACTTCACGTTTTCAGACAGGTTGGCACGCGAGGCGGGCGGGAAGGATGAGCGCTGAGGCGGTGTGTGGAGACTTGAGACCGCCGGGCACTTCAGCAAATCGGCATGGTATCGCCTTCTTCTCTCTGAGGATAATGGCGAGGGAGCATGTCAGACGCTGGTCTTCGTAGGGGGAGAAGACAGCGCGTGGTCTGGTCGATATTGTTTCGTACTCAGCCATGTCATGAATTGTGGCCTATCCTTCTCCGTTAATGGCCCGCGGCCTGTATTGTGATCTCAACCGAATGTTCCTGCCGATCGTCCACAAGAGAAATCGCCTGATCGAATTGCTTAACGCCATCGACCGTCACGCTCGTCACGCCAGTTCCGGCCATGACGTGCGAGACGGTGATATGGTAGCGCGTGTCCCGGTATCGGTAGTGCAAGGTGAACTCCTTCCAATCCGCAGGGAGACAGGGAGCCACATATAACTTGTCTACGTCCAGCCTCACCCCGAGGAGTGATTCGACGATGAGCCGGTACATCCAGCCGGCCGAGCCCGTGTACCAGGTCCATCCTCCACGGCCGGTGTGTGGCGAGACCGCATAGACGTCGGCGGCAACCACGTAGGGTTCTACTTTGTAGATCGCGGTCCCCTCCGGAGATCTCGCATGGTTGATCGGGTTGATCATGGACAACAGCTCCCACGCGCGCCGTCCGTCTCCCAATGCGGCGAACGCCATCGTCGCCCAGATCGCCGCATGCGTATACTGCCCGCCATTTTCTCTCACCCCCGGGACGTACCCTTTGATGTAGCCAGGATTCAACGTCGACTTGTCGAACGGGGGATCCAACAGTTGAATCAGCGCAGCATCCCGGCGCACAAGGCGCCGATCCACAGCCTCCATCGCCATGCGCGAGCGCGCGGCATCCCCCGCCCCAGAGAGAACCGACCAGCTTTGTGCAATCGAATCGATCTGGCATTCGGGGTTGCTCGCCGACCCAAGAGGCGAGCCATCGTCAAAGTACGCACGGCGATACCATGCTCCGTCCCAGCCATGCTGCTCGAGATGCTGGCGCAGGTCCGTCGCCTCCGTCTGGCAGCGTTGCGCGAAGGAGAGGTCGCCACGCAGGCATGCCACCTTCGTGAACTGCATGAGCACGTCGTACAGAAAGAATCCCAACCAGATGCTCTCGCCTCTGCCCTGTTTTCCGACCATGTCCATGCCGTCGTTCCAGTCACCGGATCCGATGAGTGGGAGGCCGTGCTCTCCGCGTGTGAGGCCTTTCAAAATGGCTAGCACGCAATGTTCGTACAAGCTGGCTGTCCGTTCAGATCGGCCCGGCAGGTCGTAATACGAATCCTCCTCCTGATTGACCGGGCGGCCTTCGACGAAGTGGATGGGTTCATCCAATACCCCGCTATCCCCTGTGCTCAGCACGTATCGGCATGCCGCCAACGGCAGCCAGAGATAATCGTCCGAACAGCGTGTACGCACACCTCGGCCTGTGGGAGGATGCCACCAATGCTGGACATCGCCTTCCTGAAACTGCCGGGCTGCGGACAGCAGAAGATGCTCGCGCACAAGATGCGGCGCGGTATGGATAAGCGCCATGGAATCTTGCAGTTGATCGCGGAACCCGAAGGCGCCCCCCGATTGATAGTATCCGCTCCGCGCCCATAGACGGCATGCAAGCGTTTGGTACATCAGCCAGCCGTTGGTCAGCACGTTCAATGACTGGTCCGGGGTCTCCACCTGCACGGCGCCGAGCGCGTGCGTCCAGTATTGCCACACCGCTTCGAGGACGCCCCGCGCAGCCGCAGATCCTCGGAAGCGATGGATCAGGTTTCCTGCGTCATCCGCGTCCCGCCCGACGCCGGACATAAAGATGATCTCACGCTCTTGTCCGTCGGCCAGTTCGAATGGAACGTGGATCGCGGCGCAGGGATCGAGACCCGCCCCCACGTTGCCCGAGAGCCCAGACGACGCCATCGCCGCCGGATTGCGCAGCGAACCGTTGCGCCCGATAAACTCAGTCCGGTCTCCACTGATGGTTCGAGCCGTCTCGTCCACGTCAAAGAACGCCATCTTCCCGCCGAACTCCGAGTGATAGGGATTCCTCGCGAAGATCGCGCGGCTCTTCGCGTCCAGTTCGGTCACGACGTGCATCGCCGATTTTGGCCGCAGATCTCCCAGCACCCATTCCATATAGCCCGTCGCAGACAGTTTGCGCGCGCGGCCTGACTCGTTCCTTACTTTTAAGACCGTGAACTTGATCGGTGCATCCAGGGCCACGTATACCCAGAGCTCTGAGCGGATCCCGCGCTCCGTATGCTCGAAGACACTATAGCCGAAGCCATGCCGACTGACGTACGGTGTCGCCCCGCGGCTGGGCAGCGGCGTAGGGGACCAGAAGTGGCCCCTCTCTTCGTCACGGAGGTAGAACGCTTCTCCGCTCGCATCGCTCACCGGGTCGTTGTGCCAGGGAGTGAGTCGGAATTCGTGGGCGTTCTCATACCACGTATAGGCCTGGCCGCTTTCCGAGATGACGGTGCCGAAATGCGGATTCGCCAATACGTTCACCCACGGTGCCGGAGTCACCTGTCCGTGCGCGGTCGTGACGACATACTCGCGGCCATCGGCGGTGAACCCTCCCAGCCCGTTGAAGAACATGAGATCGTGGCGCGGCACCGCAGCGGATGGCAAGGGTTCGGTTCGGCGGGTTCGGGTGGGTATCAGGTGCGGCACCGTGACGTCCGTATGGACGCGACGGGCGATCTGGTCCGCGAGCGATCCCCGATTGTCGGTGAGAATGACACGGGCGACCGATTGCAGCAGAATGCGGTCTTCGTTCGAGATCTGGTCGATAGGACGGACGAAGATGCCGCCCGGTCGATCCATCACCTGTGCTTCCAGACCCGAGGCGATTAATCCCATAATCTGTTCGTGAAGGACTTGCCGGTACCCGGTGTGGTCTTCATTCCAGATCACCAGATCCACAGATAACCCCTTAGAACGCCAATAGGCGTGGGCCTGTACGAGCTGGCGCACCAGATCGATATTAGCCGGATTGCAGATCTGCAACAGCACGATCGGCAAATCGCCTGAAATCGCGTAGCCCCAGAGCCCGGATTGCCCGCGGCGGTTTTTGATCAGATCGCTCGGGTCGGCCCGCAGAGAGGAATTGGCGTAGAGGATAGAGTTGGCCAGGCAGCCATAGAGTTGCGCATCGGCCTCGGTGGCATTCAGCTGCCGCATGACCACTTGATTATGGGTCCAGGCCAGATCGAAGACACGATCGGCCAGTCGCCGATCATGATATTTCTCGGCCAAGCCCAGGCAGATATCGCGGGTATCGCCGATGCCGATCACCAGATCGATCGTGACCGATTCTTCCGGATCGAGCGTAATCCGGCACCGGATGGCGACAATCGGATCGAGCACGGAGCCCTCGCTGCCGGACAACGCCGCCGCCCCCTGTCGCGCGCCGGAGCCGCTCATAGCTTGCGGATCGGCGGGGGTGTGGCCGCGGCCGATGAACTGGAGGCGGTCTGTCTCGTAAGACATCGTGCCGATGTCTGCTCCATGCACGGCCATGAGATGACACATCCATGGAGAATGTTCGTCGACGGAGCGGGGCCTGCGCGTACAGAGAATCGCTTGCTGTTCGCGAACGATCTCGGTCTGCACAAAGAGATTGCTGAACGCCGGATGCAGCGCGTCCGCTGCGGATGAGGCGAGCACGACTTCCGCGTAACTCGTGATTTCGATCGTGCGACGGCTCCTCGACTCGTTGGTGATGCGGGTTCGCCGCAATTCGATGTCGTCTTCCGGAGACACCACGATTTCGGTATACGTCTCGACATCGTGGTCACGCCGGCGAAACTCAGCCCGTCCCTCGGAAAAGATGACTTCGTAGGACTTCGGCGGCGTGAGTGTCGGCTGATAGGCCGTGGACCAGAACTCCCCGCTCGTCACGTCGCGGATGTAACAGAACGTCCCCCAGTTGTCGCAGGTACTATCTTCTCGCCAGCGTGTCACGGCGAGGTCCCTCCAACGGCTATAGCCGCCACCCGCATTCGTGATCATCACGTGATATCGGCCGTTGGACAATAAGTGGACTTCCGGGATCGGCGTGTGTGGACTGCTGAATCGGCGCACCGGCGTCTCCCATCCACTGGCAGCCGTCGGGACGTCGGACAGCTCGACAGTCGGCGAATACAATGCCGTGGTTTTTGGAATCCGCTCTTGAAGCAGCAGCGTGGTCGCCTGGAACAACGGATCCGACTCGAATCGTTTCTGCATCGGACGATCCAGGAGCAGGTAGGCCAAGGAAAGCAAGCTCATGCCTTCGTGATGGGCCATGTACGATCGAATCACAGCACTCGATTGCCCGCGCGGGAGCCGGGAAGGCGTATAGTCGATCGCTTCATACATCCCGAATGGTCCTTCAACTCCTTCAGTCGCGAGCCGCTGCAAATTCAGGCATGCCTCCTCGGGCGCCACCATCAGCGCGAGCGCCGAGGCATAGGGTGCAATGACGACGTCATCGGCAAGCCCACGTTTGAGTCCCAGCCCGGGCACGCCGAACGCGCGGTATTGGTAGTTGAGATGCATATCGATCATATTGTAGCCGGATTCCGAAATGCCCCACGGGACGCTGCGCTGCCTGCCATACTCGATCTGTCTCTCCACCGCCGCCTTGCAGGTTTGGTCGAGCAGAGTGTTCTCGTAGGTCGGCATCACCAACAGCGGCATGAGGTACTCGAACATCGACCCGCTCCACGAGATCAGTACCGGCCCTCCACCGGCGGTCGTGGTGAGGAGACGCCCGAGCGCAAACCTGCTTTCTTGCGGCAGTTGTCCCTGGGCAATCGCCACGAAACTGCACAATCTCGCTTCCGACGCCAGCAGATCGTAGTAACTCGAGTCGCGCCTGCGCT
>JANYAJ010000472.1 GCA_025361385.1 Nitrospira sp. | reverse complement strand
GATTTCTAAAATTTGCCGTATCGGTCAACATCACAGCCGGATAGCCGGCATCCCAGAACGAGGCATGGTCACTGCGTCTGGTATGAGGGATGGCCTCTCCTCGCCCTGGCACGAGCAATGACAGGGTCTTGAGCCGGGGATCCTGTTTCCGGGCATCCTGTTCAAACTGGAGCATCAACGCCTTAGAAGCCTCGTTGCCTACCATGGCCAGAAAATCTCCCTGGGTCGGTACCGCGATCGGGACTCCGGGGGGAGCCTGCTGCGTGCCAGCTTCGGTTCTGGCAAACCCGACACATTCCAGGATAATGGCACCGGCCAACTCACGGCCCTCTTCTTTCAGTCGGGACGCGAAGGCCTGACTCCCCAGTCGATCTTGCTCTTCGAGACAGAAAGCGACGAGCCAAACCGGTCGCGCAAGAGGTTTCAGGCTGAGCCGTGAAGCTATTTCGAGAAGGACCACGAGTCCGCTGGCATTATCATCCGCACCCGGCGATCCAGGCACAGTATCGTAATGGGCTCCAATCAGGATTGGAGGGAGTTCCGTTCCCTGTCTCGTCCGGCTTGGATATTTCGTCGCCAGGACATTGCGATAGGGCTTGCCCCAGGCAGTGACGAGCTGGCTGTTGGTGGACCAGCCAGACTTGGAAAATTGCGTGGCCAGATAATGCGCCGCCCTTCGAAGCGCGCGAGGGCTCGTCTCAGGATGACGCTCGCCCACGAGGGCTTCAAGATGGCGGATGATTCGAACGTGTTGGTTGGCCACAACAAGAGACTGATCGGATGAACCGACTACGCTGTGATCTCGGTCCCAATACCTTTGCGCGTGAACACTTCGAGGAGAATAGCATGGGATATTCGACCGTCGATGATATGGGCTTTGCCGACGCCGCCACCGAGCGCATCCAAGCAGGCATGCACCTTGGGCAACATCCCTTCGCTGATCGTGCCTTTCTTGACCATCCGCTGCACGTCTTTGCGTGAGACCGTGGAGAGGTGGCGTCCATTTGCATCGCGAATACCCTTCACATCGGTCATCATCACCAGCTTTTCCGCACCGAGCGCCGCGGCCATCGCTCCGGCCACGAGATCGGCATTAATGTTGTATGTGTTGCCTTCACGATTGGTGCCGATTGGTGCGATGACGGGAATGTAGTGATCCTGCTGGAGCTTCCGTACCAGCGTGGGATCGATAGACTGGACTTCTCCGACGCAGCCAAAATCTTCGTCCCCATCGCCGTCATCGAGATCTTTTTCCAGACTGGCCGCCCAGGCTTTGGCCGTGAGTGGCCGAGACAGAATGAGCCCGCCGTCTTTTCCGCTCAATCCGACTGCGAGGCCGCCATGGCGATTCAGGAGGTCCACGATTTCCATATTGATCTTACCGGCCAGCACCATCTCCACAATTTCCATTGTGGCATCATCAGTGACCCGCACCCCATGGCGAAATTTGGCTTCAATGCCCAAGCGGTGGAGCATTTTGTCGATCTGGGGCCCCCCGCCATGCACAATGACCGGATTGAGACCCACATATTTCAAGAGCACGACATCCTGGGCGAAGCGCTCTTTCAGGACCGCATCGGTCATCGCATGACCGCCATATTTAATCACGATGGTTTTGCCCTTGAATGTCCGGATATAGGGCAACGCTTCGATCAGGACGTCTGCTTTCTTGATGAGTTTATTCATGCGTGGCTCCCGTTACGCGAAAATCGCCAGGCTGGCGTCCATACCGGCCGCTGCAGCTCAATCCTGATCATGCCTTGTCGTCTTTTATCACACGGCCGCTGGCCGAGCGACCGGCTCGCGGATGTGTCTTATCGTATACGGCGAGGAGCTGATCCGTCGCCAGATGCGTATATTTTTGTGTTGTGCTTAATGACGCATGCCCCAGCATTTCTTGAATCGACCGCAGATCGGCCCCTTCATCAAGGAGATGGGTGGCAAAGGAATGCCGGAGCGTGTGGGGGCTCACGGAACCACCGGCAAGCCGGTTCGAATAACAGGCGACGATACGAGCCACACTCCGAGTCGTCAGCCGGCCCCCTCGCACATTCAAAAAGACAGGAGCCGATGGCTGAGGGCTGAGGGTGGACGGCTTCAAGGACGCCCGATAGCTGTGGATGGCATTGAGGGCCATAGACCCGATCGGTACGATGCGTTCTTTCCGGCCTTTTCCTCGCAGGTGGACCAGTCCCTCGGACAGCCGCAGATCTTCAAGATTGATCCCCACGAGCTCACTCACACGTGCCCCGGTTGAATAGAGCGTCTCCAGCAGCGCAGAGTCCCTGAGGGACGATTCTGTTTGGCCGGCAGGAAAGTCCATCAGCGCGGCGGCGTCGTCCTTGGTCAACACACGTGGAAGATGTTTCGGCTGTTTCGGCGTCCTGATGGTCTCGGCAGGATTGAGGACGACGATGGCCTCTCGTTGCAGAAAACGATAGAAGCTGCGGAGGGCCGCAAGCTTTCGGGCTATCGACGTGCTCTTTTCATGTTTGCGATCCAACCAGTGAAGATAGGCCCGAACAGACTCTGTTGTTACCGTAGAGGGAATGAGCGTAGCGAGGCCGGGACGTTCCGCCTTCATGAACGCGTGAAATTGTCGGAGATCCGACCCATAGTTGCGGACAGTTTCAGGCGATGCGTGACGTTCCAGGTTCAGGAAGGTCATGAAATGTCGAATTGCGTCATCCATGCAGTCAAGTCCTCAAGCGCCCGTTGCCCTGTGAGCCGTCGCTTACTCTCTTTATCTCTCGTCGCAGTGGCAAGGGGAGGAAAGAGCCCGAAATTCGTATTCATCGGCTGAAAGTGACGAGGGTCTGCGGTAGTAATGTACGTCGTCAGACAGCCATGCGCCGTGGTGGGCGGCGGGGTGACCAATGGTAACCCTGCCAGGCCGCGAGCCGCATTGATGCCGGCCAACCCTCCCATCGCGGCGGAGTCCACATAGCCCTCGACGCCGACCAGC
>JANYAJ010000451.1 GCA_025361385.1 Nitrospira sp. | reverse complement strand
GAGACAAGAAGTTCACGCCCTTTTGGACGCAGGCGGCGCGGGATATTCCGTTGACGCGCATTCGGAAGCTCGTGGGGGATGTTCGGGAGCGCGTGATGGATGGGCAGCGAGGCGGAGCAAAAGATGACAGAGTGATGAACCTCGGCGCGTATCTACTCTCGCTGCTCAAGCTGGAAGCCAGAAAGCGCAACCTGTCTTGGGGAGGTTGATATCCACTCCGGTCGCTTCCGGTTGCACGCCATCAAATCCCTGCTTGCCCAAGTCGAGCCCCACGATGAAGACGTCAACCACGCGAACGGGATTGTCCTCGGCAATGTAGTCCTCAAGTGACTCCGGAAACAATGTGCGTTGCGACCGGTCTTGACCTGCCATGAAGCGCTTCATCAGGTACACCTCGTCAGGCTAGTGGACTGTCACGATAAGATCGGTCGTAGCATCGTCACCATGGGACACGTGATCATGTGGTGAAAAATACAACGTATAGCGCGGCACCGCAATGGCAACCGACTCCCGAATTAATTGTTACAGTCCACTCGGTCAATGAAGTATGTGACGTGGGCAAGAACGAACTGTTCCGTACGGATGCGGCCCACGTTTTCACACACCCTCGACCCAAAGCCGAAGTACACGACCGACCGCTATCAGAAGGGAGGGTCTTACGCCGATCCGCATAAGAACCAGTGATACATGGTCGATGGGTCGTAACGCATTGCACCACCGTCGATGATGGGATAATGTTCACGATCATTGAAAGTGTGTTACGCGGATAGAAAATGGCAGATCCGGTTCTGATGCGGATCCGCCTAAACATTGTTAGGTGCCGAGTGGGGTCGTCGTAGGTCATGAAGCTGACCAGCTTGTCCATCACAAACTACCGGGCGCTCAGGGACGTAGCGATTCCTTTGTCGAGCTTCGGCTGCCTCATCGGAGAGAACAATTCAGGCAAGTCTTCCTTCTTGCAGGCTTTGTCTCTGTTCTTCTCTGGCACCAAGCTGGCGGCCAGCCACTTTTTCGATGATTCCAAACCTATCCGCATCGCGGTGACATTCGAAGATATTGGTGACGCAAACTTAGCGCGATTGGCTGCCGAACACCGCACCCGCGTTGCGGGAATCGTCAAAAATGGACGTCTTGTCCTTGTCAGGGCCTACGACACCGCTGGAAAGAGTTCGCTGCTGTACAACACTCTTACGCCGAATGACGCCAGATTCTCCGCAGACAGCATTGGCGCGCTCTTAAAGAGTCAGCGTGCAGGTCAGACATTCGTCAACAAGGTAGTGCAGACATTCCCGGAACTGGACGGCGTCGTCGATACGACCATGAATCAGGATGCCGTCAAGCAGAAGATTCAGGAATTTGCCGACTCATTACCCGACGATCAGAAGACTGCGACCGATCAGCCTTTGCCGACGGGGATCGACAAGAGCATCGAGCCGATGCTGCCTGACCCGATCTACATCCCGGCGGTGAAAGACCTTGCTGACGACATCAAGACAACCGAAAGCACCCCGTTCGGCAAAATCCTAGCCATCCTTCTGCAAGCCGTCGAGCCCAAGCTGCCCGATGCACAACGACTGTTTGAAGAACTCAACGCCAAGCTCAACCGCGTTCAACAGCCTGACGGAACGGTCGTGGATGGGCGGCTCGATGAGGTGAAGCTGATCGAGTCTACTGTCGAGAAGTATGTCCGAGAGAGTTTTGCTGACGTGGCGCTCCGCATCGCAATCCCTCCGCCGGAGTTAAAGACCGTGTTCTCGGCCGCTCGCATCTACGCCAACGATGGCGTGGATGGTCTGATCGATTCCAAAGGCGATGGATTGCGTCGCGCAATTGTCTTCTCCATCCTGCGATCTTACGTCGAACTCAAGGCGAAGCTCGCGCCCGTTGCGACGCTAGTTGAAGAACCGGCCCAGGCTACACCCGCCGCCGCATCCTACCTACTGTTGTTCGAAGAACCGGAGTTGTTCCTTCACCCCAAGGCCCAGCACATCCTCTTCGACGCCCTGCGGGTCTTCGCCGAGGAACACCACGTTATCGTCACTACCCATTCACCAATGTTCTTTGGCCCAGGGGCGACCGAAACGTTCGTTAAGCTGAGAAAGGTATTCGATCCGGCGCTCGCGCCTCGGCCGTTCACTCAGGTACAGCAGGTAGACCTGTCCGACATGACCGCCAAGGACCAGTTTCAGATCATCTGCTTCGAGAACAACAACGCCGCTTTCTTTGCCGATACCGTCGTCCTGGTCGAAGGCGATAGTGATTATCTCCTCATGCCGCACATCGCCAGAACACTTGATCCCTCGTGGGATGTGGCGAAAGTGCCGATTGTGTTCGCTCGGAT
This sequence comes from Nitrospira sp., assembly GCA_025361385.1. Lineage (GTDB taxonomy): Bacteria > Nitrospirota > Nitrospiria > Nitrospirales > Nitrospiraceae > Palsa-1315. The sequence goes on along the minus strand of JANYAJ010000451.1, from coordinate 1,523 downwards.
CACTGGTAAGGGCAACATCCGACGGTATCGAGAGTTCTTCAACAGGTTCGGGGTCCGAGTTCCGGTCATCGCCGACCTCGACCTGTTGTCCGTTGGCTTCGACCACATCGCCCCCAATGATGCAGTCAGGACGGCCAAGGCCGACCTGCTGGCAAGGGTCGATGAGTTGATCGTGCCCGATGCGAACGGCCCATCTGCGTCGGACGCCAAAGACGCTCATGATTCCGGCGAGCTACGTGGCTTGTGGCGGAGGGTCAGGGAGTTACAGGAGAAGCTCAAGGCCGGTACATGCTCCCAAGCAGAACATGATGCAGCTGTTGAGGCATTCTTCGCGTGGCAGCGGAAATCAGACCGGCTGGCTGTCATGAGTACAAGCACTGACGTGCAGGTGATCCAGTTGAAGCACCGTCTGCTTGCAATGCTTCGAACGGTCGACGTTTACGTGCTCGAACGTGGCGCCATAGAGCAGTACTACCCCGACACCATCACCGGAACAGACAAGCCTTCGCGTGCCCAGGACTTCTGTGCCAAGGTCGCGACACGCGACGCGATCCGCGCCTGCTGCGGCGAGCAGACAGTCGACCGCGAGGGTACTCAGGAAAGCATCAAGGAGTTCGATCTCATTTTCCAAGGGATCTTTGGAGACCCGTGCGGGTGACGAAGCTGCGTCATTCGGCACCTAACAACAGCATGCAGCGGACGGCGCTGCGCGCCGCCGCTGATGCTGAGCGTTAATGTGACAGGGATCAGGACCGCTTTATGTCGGTACGATCTCGGTGCCGAACTTCCGCACTTGGCCGGATCATGCCGGAACGATCCAACTCACAAGTCGTAGCCACCTCTCATGTCACAGCGATTGTGGCCAGCTTAGCCCTGCGCATTCATCACCCAGACTTTTAGTGTAAGAGAATCCTTTTTGTTCGTGTCAGTAATTGTATTCGGATGTAAGATTCTACGAGCGCGACTTCGAGGCATGCATTGGTTACTCAGTTCCACCAACCCACGGGGCGTCTTAAGCTACGCGTGATCAGATAGATACGCACAAGGATGTGATCATGACATTTCTGCATCAACGGCTCTGGGACAAGGTCGCAACCGATTTGGCCACCGCACATAAGATTCGTATCACGACCTGCAATCTAGAATTGGGGATGCTAGAGGACCTAGCAGAGAGGGCGCCCCAAGCACAGATCCTTGTGATATTTGATGACGAATTTGGAGCTCCATGGAGATACGAAGTCTGGAGAACATTCCAGAGCAAGTTTGGCAGTCGCGTGGATATCCATCAGCAGAAAGGAAATCGGAAGTTACATGCGAAAGTGCTGATTGTCGGGGAGTCCCAATATGCCATCGTGGGGTCATCCAATCTGACGAAAGCTGGCTATGGGGCGGATAAAGATGAAACGGGGAAGGGGAATCAGGAGGCCAGCGTCCGTGTTGAGGACCCAGCGGAGATCAAGGCAATCGATCGATGGTGGAACACGTTATGGAATAATACCCTCGTCTATGTCCATCCACCGGAC
>JANYAJ010000391.1 GCA_025361385.1 Nitrospira sp. | reverse complement strand
ATTGCATTCAAAACGTTGTTCGTTGCGGCACTGCTTCGATGACCTCTGAGAAGTAGTGCTTGCGTCTGGAGAACGTGCGAATGTACTGCTTATCTCAAAGCTGACACGTAGCGGCACTTCTATGAAGGTCGGACTGCTTTGAACGAAGCCCTCATTCCCGTGGAGTCGTTCCATGTTTGTAAACCACATGGAATGTCTCCGGCACACGCGACTGGTCGATGCGACGCAAATGATCGGCGCGCGACGGTTGGTGGAGCAGGGCTGGACCGTGTGCCGTTCTTACTTGGACGGGTACTACGGCGAACCGACGGTTGAGGCTCGACAGGCGTTCGCGGTCGAGGTCGAACGGGCGGTGGCTTCCCTCCCGGAACGCTGCGTCGTGCTGACCGCCGGGATTCCCCTCGCTCAGCGCGATCCGTTGCGGCTCGTCTGCAACAACTCGGCCGTCTGCGGGACGGGAGCGGTTCCCATTCCCTACTGGTTCGAGGATCAGTCGCACCCCATCCCGTTTCCCAGTCGTCCACACGTCGCCTCGTTTCAGGGAACAGTCACCTCCAATCGGCAGTTGCGCGAGGCGGTCGTGGCGGGCTTCACGGGCCAGGTACGAACCGTCTGCCGCGTGAATGACGGTTACTTTCACCAGTTGAGCGACACCGAGCGTCAGACGGCTGCTGAGGCGGGCGATATCTTGCACATCGCGGAGTGTGGTCCTGAGCGACACCCGTTGTTGTATCCGGTCTTTCAACTCGCCGACTGCGTCCAGACGAGCCTGAATGGCGCCGCGATCGAGGAGTGGCCTGACGAGCCAATCGCGCAACAAGCGACTGCCCATCGCCGTCGCGGTACGGTCCAACACCGACAAGACCGTCGACTGGTTCTGTCCCGATCGGGGCTCGCCGAAGCCGAGCGGGCGCACGAGTTCGAGATTGCGAATCGTCGCACTATCCAGATGCATGGCGTCGCTGCTCCAGCGCGTATGCAGCCGGCGGAGATGCGCGAGTGAGGCGGTCGGCTGGGTCTCGCGAAAGTATCGCAAGACCGCTCCGGCGGCTCCGATCCCGGCGGTCAGGCCGCGGCAGCCGAATCCGTCGAGCGACTGTACCGCAAACTGTGTCTGGAGTCGTTGCGCGGCATCTTTAGGATTGAAGGCAGCCGAAGGTTGTGCGCAGAGGCGTGGTCCACGCAGGTGAGTCAGGCAGGTTCCAGCATGTGTCGTGGAATCTTGATGCAGGACTTCCCGCGGTTCCAGTCGAGCCAGTTCATCCATGAGCTGGGTTTCCGCCTGCGCCCCCTGGAATTCCGTCATCCAAAACTCGCCCGTGGAGACATCCAGACAGGCCAGGCCAATGACAGATTGTCCCTTGGCAGACGAGGCCATAGCGTCGGAAAAGGCCACCGCGACGAGGAAATGCGATTCGCCGGGAGAGAGGAATTCGGTATCGACCAAGGTGCCAGGCGTATAGAGACGGACGACTTCTCGGCGCACGAGACCCTTTGCGAGTTTCGGGTCTTCTACCTGTTCGCAGAGTGCGACGGTTCGTCCGGCCTTGAGGAGCTTCGCGATATAACCTTGCGCGGCATGGTACGGCACGCCACACAACGGAATGGGGGTGGCGCTTGTTTTGTCGCGAGAGGTGAGGGCAATGGAGAGCAGTTTTGAGGCAACCTGCGCATCCTCGTAAAACATTTCGTAAAAGTCACCGACGCGGAATAACAGAATGGCGTCGGGATACCCGCGTTTGATTTCCCGGTATTGCCGCATTAACGGTGAAGCGTCTGCGTCACTCATCATGTCGGTCTCTTTGTGGTTCGCCGGTCATAGTCGGTGGAGTGCGGCCGGTGACTTTATCGAGCGAGAGGCGCAGCCGTTCTAAGTCCACTTCAGCCTCTTGCAGCGCTTTGGTTTTCCGGCGGAGTTCGATCCGTCCTCTCACCCATGGAGGAAAGAGCAGAATGCCGGAGACCAATAGTCCCACCGCGAACCCAGTGAGGATAGGCTTGTAGATCGGCGTTGAGGCTTCGAGCAGACCGAAGAAGTACCGGAGCGTAACTTCCTGTTCCTGATTTTGAAGAAAAAATGCCAGGGAGAGGAGCAGCAGGACTCCGACCAGAATCAGCCTTATCATGACCTCGTTGTCCCCTTCTTGTCCGAGCCTTGGCGCGGTGGTGCCTGATGTGTCCTGCGCGCTCGCGCGAGGACATCCTCAGACGTCGGACCCGTCGCATTCAACTGAATCAATCGGCTCTGCGCGGTACGATGACTCAGGGTCACCTCAATCCGGTCCTGCGGCAGCAGGGCAAAGCCTTTGTCTGCCCATTCGATGGCTGTCACGGTCTGGCCAGAGAAATACTCCATCACACCTGTTGATTCAAGCTCGCGGAGCGAACGGATACGATACCAATCCATGTGGGCCAGTGGCAGACGCCCCTGGTATTCGTGAATCACGACGAAGGTTGGGCTGGTCACTGCCGTTGGCGATGCGCCAAGACCCTGCGCGATTCCGCGAACGAGCGCCGTCTTGCCGGCTCCGAGCGGTCCGTAGAGTGCGATCGTTTCTCCTCCTCGAAGTGTACGTCCTAGCACTTGGCCTAACCAGTCGGTCTGCTGGTGCGAGGCGGACGTCAGCTGCCAGGGCAGGCTCGACGCGGCGCGGCGGCGAGCGGCAGGCTCTGTTGCCTTGACTGACTTAGTGACGTTCAATCGTTTTGGTTCGCTGGAGCGCATAGGGAATCTTGGCAATCAGGTCACGGGCGAGCATCCCGGCCTGTCCGAGTTGTTGGGCGGCCATGTCGCCGGCTGACCCATGAAAATAGGTGGCGGCACAGGCGGCGTCCCATGCGGGAACCCCTTGCGCCAGTAAGCCGACAATCATGCCCGTCAACACATCGCCGGTTCCAGCCGTGGCCATGCCGGGATTCCCGGTCGGGCAAATGGCGACAAGCCCATCGGGGCGGGCGATGACGGTTCGTGCGCCTTTTAAGACGACGAACACACCGCGCTCTCGGGCAAACCGTCTGGCCGAGCCGATGCGGTCTGCGTTGACGCTCTGCGTGGTGGCATCAACTTCGAGACGGGCCATCTCGCCAGGGTGCGGAGTGAGAATGGGCGGCATCTTACATTCAGTCAACAGCGAAGCGCGGCCAGTCAACGCGTTGAGCGCATCGGCATCGAGCACGGAGGGCCGGTCCAGATATTTCATCAACGACTGCACGAGTTCAACGGTCTCAGGATGGGTCGAGAGTCCAGGGCCGATGGCGATTGCCGTACGTGCTTGGATGAAGGCGACGGCACGATCGAGTCCTGAGCGAGCCAATGTCCGCGCTTTCGTTTCCGGGAGCGGCAGGGTCATCACTTCCAGCAGCTTGGCTTCCAGTACATCGTTGACGCTGCTCGGAGTGGCGACGGTCACCAGGCCGGATCCGATTCTGAGAGCCGCCTGAGCGGCTAACGCCGCCGCGCCGGTTTTCCCTACGGAGCCTGCAATAATCCCTGCATGGCCAAAGGTTCCTTTATGGGCGGAGAGCCGGCGATCCGGAATGATTTTAAAGGCGTTGTCGCTTGTCAGCAGCAGTATCCGGCTCTCGATATCATCCACAAAGGCAGTGGGAATGCCGATATCGACGACGCGGATTGCGCCAGCCCGGTCAATCCCCGCACCGACATAGAGCCCGAGTTTTGGGAGGCCTAACGTGACGGTCAACGTGGCGTGGATCGCTTGCCCGAGGATGGCGCCGCTGTCGGCATGGAGACCGGACGGGAGATCGATGGCGATGATTGGTTTCCCGGCTCCGTTGATGAGCTCGATGGCTTCACGATAGGTTCCGGTCACTTCGGAGGATAATCCGGTTCCAAGTAGGGCGTCGACGAGGATGTCGCTGGAAGCGAGAAGGGATCGTGTTTGATCAGCAGAGCGGAATCGAACAGTCGAGGCTCGTCCTGCAACCCGAACGAGCCGACGATACATGGTTGTGGCATCGCGGCTGAGCTCGGTGATCGGCGTGAGGAGCACCACGTGCACCTTTGCGCGTCGGCGGCGCAGGAGGCGAGCCACAACCAATCCGTCTCCTCCGTTGTTCCCTTTTCCGCAGACGATGGTGAGGGTCTTGCTGCGTGCGGGGCCATAGTGCTCTTCCAGATGCCTGACAATGCCCTCGCCGGCCCGTTCCATCAAGACGGCACTGGGGATCTGTGCCTCGGTGATCGTGCGGCGATCGAGCGACTGCATCTCGGTTCCCGTCACAATCTTCATCTCTGGCCTTGCGTGCGGGGTCGATACCGCATGAGGAATCGGGTGTGTGCGGGGAGGAGAAATATCGTTTTGCTACGTCGCAATGTCATGACAAGGGCGAATCGTGTGGTTCCTGGATGAACGAGGGTGATACCGCGTCACGATGGGTTAACCGAGCAACGCTTTCATTTCCCTGACGGCTTGGTCGAGGCCCACCAGAACTGCGCGGGCAATGATGCTGTGACCGATGTTGTATTCGACGATTTCAGGAATGTGCAGCAACCGCGTTACGTTGCGATAGTCCAATCCATGTCCGGCGTTGACGCCCATGCCTAGCTTATACGAGAGTTTCGCGGCCTGTGTAATGGCTTCCACTTCGGCATCGGCTTCTTTCGAGCGCTTGGCATTCGCATAACGACCGGTATGGAGCTCGACGAAATCCGCTGAGACTCGGTGCGCGGCTTTGACTTGGGCCAAATCTGGTTCGATGAAGAGACTGACGGGAATGCCGCCATCGTGGAGCATGGTGACGATCTGCTGGATGCGATCTCTGTGGCCAGCCACATCCAGGCCGCCTTCCGTCGTGAGTTCCTGACGCTGCTCCGGGACGAGCGTGACCATATCAGGTTTGATGGTCAGGGCAATTTTGGCCATGGTCTCATCGGCGGCCATCTCCAGATCGAGCTTGGTACGGATGAGTTCTCGCAAGAGGCGAAGATCGCGATCTTGAATATGCCGCCGATCTTCTCTGAGGTGGACGACAATACCGTCGGCACCGGCCAATTCCACCAGCACGGAGGCGGTAAGAGGGTCCGGGTCGGTTCCGCCACGGGCCTGCCGTAGCGTGGCCACATGGTCGATGTTCACCCCAAGTCGTGGCACGGATCCTCCGTTCTGGCGATGTAAAGCAAGAAAAAGTTGAGTTGAGTGATGAGTGCGAACGCGCTCCAGTTGTAACAGAAATTGACTGGGAGGGGCAAGGATTGGGAGGGGAAGTCGGTGTTGTGCTGGCTCAGTCGGTTTGAAGGGTCGGAATGTCGAACCCCACAGAATCACGGGATAATTTGACTCGACGCGCCCCTCGCCATTAGAATAGGCCCCCTGATAGAGAGGTGGGCGGTTTCTGCGCACCTTCCTGCATACATGAATTGTCGGCAAGGGATACGATGGGACTAGGCGACGGATTTTATCGCATCAAACGGCTACCGCCGTATGTGTTTGCCCAGGTGCAGAGCCTCAAGCTCGAGGCTCGTCAACAGGGTGAAGACATTATCGATTTTGGAATGGGCAACCCTGACCAACCGACGCCGAGCCATATCGTCGAGAAGATGATCGAGGCGGCGCGGAAGGGAAAAAACCATC
>JANYAJ010000379.1 GCA_025361385.1 Nitrospira sp. | reverse complement strand
CGCGATGGGCTTCTTCAATCAGCCGTTTCAACGTCGCAGTGAGCCGGCTCGCCTCAACAAGTTTGCGTGAGGCCTCCCACTCCTTCTCTCGTTCCTGCAAGAGCTGTGTGACCTGTGAACGGAAGTCTGCAAGGACCTGTGCGGTGGAATTCATGAGTCGGTTGGTACGAGGTTCGTGTTGGTAGATCAGTCGATGTTCAGCCAGCGAATATCTGTCAGCATAACGACCTGAACCATGAGCGTCAAGGATCACGTCTTGCCGCATCGCGAGACCTGTGTTAGGTAAAGATCATGCGTAACACGGCTGTCCCATTCGCGAGGCAAACGATCTTTGCTACGTGCCAACTGCTATTGGTCGTTGGGACCTTGTGGGGCTCCGTAGCCTGCACGAGTGGAGGCGGAGCCGTATCTTCAGCCTCATCGCAAAATGACCACCGTATTCCGTTCCAGGAGTGGCAGATCATCGATACGGCGACGGGTCAACCGGTCTCTCTCGATCAGTGGAACTCGCTGTTACTGCAGCAGGACATCATCTATCTGGGCGAGGAACATCACAATCGATTTCACATTGATGCAGCAATAATACTTTTACGGAGATTGAAGGCGGAGGGACGCACACCGGTCCTGGCCATGGAAATGTTCGGCTGGGACGGCCAAGCAGCATTGGATCAGTATCTTTCAGGTTCCGAACCGACCAGACAGGAATTCCTCGAGGCTGTCCGGTGGAATCAAAACTGGGGAGGTTCTTACGAGGACTATGAGCCGTTGGTCCTGTTGGCAAAGGAGCAACATTGGACGGTTACTGCCATGAATCCCCCCAAGGCCTTGGTCCGAAGCGTCGCGCAACATGGATGGGCTCGGGCACAGTCTGATCCGGTGATGACGGAATGGGGCATGAAGAACGAATCCATCGTCGATGATCCAGTCTACCGAGCCCGCATTCTCGAACAACTCCAGGCCTGTCATGGCGGCGGGAACGATAGCCTCTATCAGACAATGTATGAAGCTTCCATGGTCCGAGACGAAGGAATGGCCAAGACATTAGTCGATCGCCTCAACCGGATTCGCTCGGGAGCTGATTTGATGGCCGGACCACTGGTGAGCTATACCGGAGGGGGACATATCCAGTATAACCTTCCGGTTCCGAAGCGAGTGGTCCGCCGCCTAACTGATCCAGTCCGCCAAATGAGCGTCTATATGACGTCGTTCGAGATGGGGCGTATCGAGGAACTACAAGAGATGATCCGTGAAAAAATTGCGGATTATCTCTGGCTGACTCCTGTCAGTACACAGGGGCCGCCCCGCCGATGCCGATAGAAACATGAGTCGTGAGTGGCACCGAACACTCCGTGGGGGTCGCCTCTCATGTATATATAAGGAGAAGTGATGTCTGAAAAGCCAGTGATTGCCCAGCGAACTCCCTGCACGTTAGAAGTTGGTCCGGGAACTGTCTATTGGTGCCGATGTGGTCGCTCAAAGACACAACCGTTTTGCGATGGATCCCATACGGGGACTGAATTCTCACCGATGGAAGTCCATTTCGAAGAAAAAAAACGTGTCTCACTTTGCGGCTGTAAACACACAAAGAAGCCGCCTTTCTGCGACGGCTCCCACTCGAAGATCTAACGAATCGCCCTTCGTCTGGCGTGAGACAGCACTATCTGGTTTCGAAGGATGGCGCGTTAATGACGACGGGAGAATCTCGGAGGCATCATGACTGCCGGTGAAAAACCGACGAACTCTTGACAGTTTAGTCGACCCGTCTCAGACTACGCGGGAATATCAGTTGGAGTCGTTCGCGATTGGGAACACAGCGCATGCGAAATAAGATCCCCTGCTCAGCTGAGCGGTTAAGCCTCCTGGACCCTCCCATGATCCAGGCAGTGGTCGATCGCAATGCCTTTCACATCGGCAGTCAGTACCTCTCCGAGAATCGCGTTCGGATTGTCGAGGCCGATGACGCGCAGATTTCATCCGCCGTTATTGGAAATTCCGGCCTCTACGAACAGACGATCCGTCTCAAGGAGGGGCATCTCATCTCAAAGTGCAGTTGCTCACTACCCGAAGAGCCCATGTGCCGCCATTGCATCGCGGTCCTGCTGGAGTATCATCGGTGGGCACAGCCAAGGAACGGTCAACAAAAGAAGACGAAGCCATCCGCGGCCCCGCAACCGGCACAGGCCCCTCCAAATAATAATGGTGCATCTACGCCAACCGCCGTGACGACGACAGACTTCAAGCTGGGCGAGGTAATGGCCTTCATCGAATGGCTACAGCCTGCGATCAAAGCGTTGGAGCGAGGCCAACCGTTGCCCGATTCGCCAAAACTCAGTGGCGAACTAGCTCCCTGGACTCAAGCCATCCGCAATTTAGAGGAGCGCCGCCGCGAGAGCGAAGATGTGCGGATCAACTTGGAATCCGATATGCGGGATCGAGAGGCCTACGTCGGACGCTTGACCCAACAGCTGCAAGCCTCCATGGAAGAGATCAAGACCGCCCAAGCCAGCACTCAGAGCCTGCAGCAAGAACTATCAACTTGCAAGGAGATGCTGGCGAAGGTTTCTGAGGTGGCGTCCGAGGTCGGAAGTTATGACAGTCAACTAAAGTCGCTGGCCGGTGAGGTCTTATCAAAAGGGGCACAGCTCGACAAGCTGGCCAATTCATTCAGGGAAGTCTCAACGGCATTGAAGTCGCTGACCAAGCCCTCCGGCACCTCCTAGCCCATACCGTTCGCACCCTCTCCGACTCTCTACTCTAGTTACTAAAATCATTGCGATTGGCCGGTCAATTTCAGTATAATGCGGCCCTTGTTCGTCTAATTGATGAAGGGAGGGTCGAGTGATGAAGAAGATCGGCGCAGAGGTTCTCGCAGCGGCTGGCATGGTCCTGTTGACTGGTGTCACCTATGTTCTAGCAAATGAACCGCACGGTGAGGGCGCACCAGACTATAGCGGGGTGACCAGTATCTATTATACATTGATCGGGCTGATCCTAGCCTATGGCTTCTACGACTCCTTTCTCAAGAAGTCCTAGGTTATACAGATATCAATTAAGTTCGGTCCCTGTCCGATGTCATTTTTATTGGGCAGGGACTTCCCCCCTACTTTCCTCTTCATAAGCACCAGTCACCGGTTCCGCTGGAGCAATGGCTCAAGCGCAGGGAAGATCTTTTCAACAATTACGCGATAGCCCTCTCCCGTCGGATGAATACCGTCTGCTTGATTGAGCAGAGAGGAGCCCGCCACACCATCGAGAAAAAATGGAATCATCGTGAGATGATATTGGTTCGCCAACGCGCGATAGAGCGCCTCAAATCCGGCGGTATAGTCCATGCCATAATTAGGGGGGAGTTTCATCCCAGCTAAGACAACCGTGACCGACGACTGTTGAAATTGCTGAATGATCCGCTCAAGGTTGCCCTTCGTCTCTTGAAGACTGAGGCCACGAAGCCCGTCATTGCCGCCTAGCTCTACAATGACCATCGAGGGCTTACTGTTCAGGACCCATGGTACCCTCCTCAGTCCACCGGCCGTCGTCTCACCACTGACTCCCGCATTGATGACCCGATAGGAATAGCCGACCACGTCGAGCTTCTGCTGTAGTTGGGCGGGGTAGGATTCATGCTGTGCCACACCTAAGCCGGCCGTCAGACTGTTGCCGAAGGCGACAATCCGTGGGCGGTCGGCAGAGACTTGTGCCTTCGATCGACCCGGCTGTGCCGTGACGTCGGTTCCCAGCTGTTGCCCAACGCCTTCGCGAGGAGCACTTGAAGAGGGAGAAGAGGGTGCATTGGCACGGTCACACCCGTAGAGGACGATGAGGGACAGGCAAAATAATAGTTTTGTGAGTTGCCATAAGTGACGCATATTTCTTGAGTATAATACAGGCTTCACGCAGACGATATGGTAGGAGCCTGACGAACATGATCACACTCGATCACCTCACGATGCGCTTGGCCGGCGGCGGTCATCAGATCACGATCCTCGATGATATCACCGTCGCAATCCCTGACAAGCAACGCGTGGCCATCGTCGGTCCATCGGGAAGCGGCAAGTCCACCTTGCTAGGCCTCATCGCGGGGCTGGATCAGCCAACGTCTGGATCCATCACGATAGACGGAGTCGAGATCTCTACAATGCGAGAGCGCGCCTTGGCGCGATATCGCCGCGATCACATCGGCTATATCTTCCAATCCTTTCACCTCATTCCCACCCTCACGGCCCTGGAAAATGTCCTGGTGCCATTAGAGTTGGCTGGGATACATGGAGCGCAGGCTCGTGCCACGGACCTGTTAGGGGCTGTTGGTCTTGCTGGTCGCTTGTCTCATTATCCCGTCCAACTGTCAGGAGGCGAACAGCAGCGGGTGGCTGTGGCCAGAGCCTTCGCCTGTCGCCCACCGATCCTGTTAGCGGACGAACCAACCGGCAATTTGGATTCGGCCACAGGGCAACACATCATGAGTCTGCTTCTGTCGCTTCATCGCGATTTCGGCACCACCCTCGTCCTCGTCACGCATGATCGAGCCATGGCCTCCTCAATGGAACGAGTCATTGCGTTGCGCGACGGTCGCATCGAATCCGATAGCCTCAATGACTCAGCGCCTCCGATCGCAGAGTCACCACGGTGAACCCCTTCATCTTCAGAATGGCCTGGCGGGAAACCAGAGGCGCCTGGCGCCACTTTCTGTATTTCTTCGCTTGCATTGCGATCGGCGTCGGAGCCTTGGTTGGGGTATCGCTGTTTAGCCTGAACGTAGATCGAGCCGTCACAAAAGAAGCACGCGGCCTATTAGGTGGCGATCTCGAAATTCGTCTGACACATCCCCTGAGTCTTGCGGGACAAACGGTGCTGGACTCGCTGGTCGAGAGAAACATCGTCTTCACCCACGTGAGCGAGCTCATCGCGATGGCTGCACGCACCACTCAACAGCCCACCGGGGCCCAATCGACTCAGATCATCGAACTCAAAGCAATCGAATCGGCCTATCCCCTGTATGGGGCGATCCGGCTCGACCCGGCGCATTCGCTCGATGTTCTGCTCCACCCGGATGAACATCGCTGTGGCGGACATGCCTGCTTTGGGGCCGTGGTGCAGGAGTCGCTGCTGATCCGGATGGGCCTCTCCGTGGGAAATGATTTCAAGATCGGTCACGTGCGGTTTTTAATTACCGGCATCGTCCGGACCGAACCGGATCGAATGGCCAATGCGTTCAGCTTAGGCCCTCGGGTGATGATTGCCCAGGAGGGGCTACGGGCAGCGGAACTGATCAAGCCGGGAAGCCGGGTGCGAGAGCGGTATCTCGTGAAGATACCGCCCGGCATGCCGATGGAGCCGCTCCTCACTGAACTGCGTGGTCGGCTGGCGACGGATTCCGTGCGCATATCCAGCTATCACACGGCCCAGCCACAGTTGAAGCAATTTCTCGACCAGCTCTCCCGTTACCTTGGGCTGATTGGTCTCACGGCGCTATTCATCGGTGGACTGGGGGTCGGGACCTCGATTCACGCGTTCTTGCGAGACAAACTGCGAACGATCGCGATCTTGAAAGCGCTTGGCGCCGATTCGACCATGGTCGTCTCGGCCTATGTGGTGCAAACGATCATCTTAGGATCCGTGGGGAGCTTCGCGGGAATCCTCTTGGGGATCGGGCTTCAACGGATACTCCCTCCCCTTATGGCCGGTCTATTTTCGTCCGACCTCCTCGACCAATTGGGCGTCTCCTCAGAGCTGTCGTGGTCCTCGATGTGGCCCTTGTTGAAAGGGGCCACGCTGGGACTGTTGTCGACACTACTGTTTACCCTGTGGCCTCTCTTGAAGACTCGAGACATTCACCCGGGAGCGATTTTTCGGCGTGATGCTGAGCAGGCGACGGTCGAGCAGCAGACCGCTCCTTCACGATGGTGGGTGAGATGGGGACTGACCGATCGCGTAAATGTTGGCACGGCCGTAGGAATCATCCTCGGGCTGTGCGCGCTCTCAGTGTGGCAAGCCGGCTCATGGTCGATCGGGTTCCTGTTTCTCGGAGCATTGTCTTTCGCCATTGTCCTCCTCTTCGTCTGTGCGCGGATGTTCGTGCGAGTGCTGGGCTGGATGCCATTGCCTCGCGTCTTGAGCCTTCGCTATGCCGTCGGTAATGTCGTACGGCCAGGAGGGCAGGCAGCGGGCATCATGGTCGCCGTCGGTATCGGCGCCATGATGATTGTCACGGTGACATTGGTGGAGCAGGCATTACTTCACCAAGTGCAGGAGAGTCGACCGGCGGATGCCCCGACCTTCTTCTTTATCGATATTCAGCCTGATCAAGCACAAGAGTTCGTATCATTGGTGCATCGCCAGATCGGACAGGTCATTCCTGAGCTCACGCCACTGGTGCGTTCACGCCTCCATGCGATCAATGGGCATATCGTCACCGCAGAAGAGGGAATTCAGAAGGACGAGAAGCGATCGGAGGGGAAAGAAGAACGGGGGAAACAATGGTACCTCACCAGGGAATATGTGTTGACCTTTCTCGAACAGCTCCCGAAAGATAATCGGCTCGTCAAAGGGGAATGGTGGAAACCTGGGCAGGTCTTCTCAACCCCTCACGTATCAGTAGAAGAAGAGGCCGCCATGCACTTGGGTCTCGAGATCGGTTCACTCGTGGAGCTCGATATTCAGGGGACCACCCTGTCGGCAGAAGTGAGCAGTATCCGGAAAGTCGAGTGGGGGAATTTCTCGACGAACTTCTACATGATCTTCTCCCCGGGAGCGCTCGAAGGGGCGCCGTTTACCTATGTGGCGACCGTGCGGGTCTCGCCGGATCAAGAAGTACCGCTGCAACAGGCCGTCGTCGCCTTATTTCCCAACGTCAGTGCGATTCATATCGGCGACGTACTCGACAGTTTTGCGCGAGTACTCGATCGCCTTTCGCTGGCGATCAAGGCTGTCGCATTATTTTGCGTCGTGGCCGGCGGGTTGGTCATGGCGGCGGCGCTCGCCGCAACACGATATCGGCGCCTCTACGAATCGGTGATCCTGAAAGCGCTCGGCGCCACTCGCGGCTTGATAGGTCGTGCGTTTGCCATCGAGTATGTCCTGTTAGGCACGGTGGCGGGGCTCATTGGTCTGTCGCTCGGGACAGTCTTGTCATGGGCGGTGTTGCGATATCTGTTCGATCTCCCCTGGAGCCTGCATCCGCGGGTGCTTGGCATCGGCCTCTTCCTGACCATGTTATTGACGCTGGTCGTAGGGTTTGCCAGCACGTATCGGATTCTAGGCCAGCGGCCGCTCGCCGTACTTCGACATGAGTAAGGCGCAGCCAACGGCATGTCTCTGTTGTTTGTGCATGCGTAGGGCAGCCATCGGACCGGTTGGCTCGTGAATGAAGAAAACGGGCCGGTAATCAGACCGCGTAATCCGACAAACGCAGGTCGAGAATACGACGAATACGGCGTTCCTCTGAATGGAGAAATCCTGAAAACCGGAGACCAACGC
>JANYAJ010000338.1 GCA_025361385.1 Nitrospira sp. | reverse complement strand
TTGCAATGGGTAACCGGGGACGCTTCGGACAGACCGTATCCCTCGATGATCAGGTGGCCGGTCCGTTCTTTGAATTTCTTGAGGAGCTCATAGGGGAGGGCGGATCCGCCGCAGATCACAAACCTTGCCGCAGAAAAATCTTCCGCCGCACAGTGATCGAGGAGTTTTCGTACCAGTGCGGGCACCAGTGTGATGACGGTGGGGTTTTTCTTGCGAAGAAGCGTCAGAAGCACGGGCATGTTTCGAGGATCGGGGACCAGCACCATGCAGCCTCCGACGGCCAAACAGATATTTTGCGTAACGGTCATTCCAAACACGTGAAAGAGCGGAAGCGCTGCGAGGAAGCTCTCCACTCGTTCGGCAGGCGCGAACCAGCTGATGAGCTGCCGGATATTGGCCGTCAGATTGCGATGACGCAGCTCCGCCCCTTTGGACACTCCGGTGGTGCCACCCGTGTATTGAAGCACGGCGATGTCGTCTGGGGTGACGATCGGAAGCGCTTCCGGCGCGACCGGGGTCACAGTGTCCAGCACGTCGTGAAAGAACAGTATTGGTTCGCTGCGCGGTATCTCAACAGGGGGGCGGCCGCTGCGATGTTGATAGATATACTTTGCGATCGTCGTCATGAAATCGGTGATCCGCGTGACGATGATCAGCGCGAGATCGAGATGCTGGATTTTCTCATACATCTGGTCGAGCACCACGATTGCGCGCGCGCCCGCGTCTTGAAGCTGGTGAGTCAGCTCGTGTTCCGTATAGGTGGGGTTGCAGGCGACGACGATCCCACCGGCCCTCAAAATGCCGAAGTAGGCGATCACCGCTTGGGGAGAATTCGGAAGACAGATGGCGACGCGATCGCCCTTGCGAACTCCCAAGGTTGCGAGGCCCCTGGCAAATCGCTCAACGAGACCATGACATTCCTGGTACGACAGGGTCTTTCCGAAAAAATAGAGCGCCGGTCTGTGTGAGAACCGGTTCGCACTTCGAGCGAACATCTCCACGAGCGTTTCGGGAGCAAGAGAGAGTTCGTGGGGAATTCCCTCGGGGTAATGGGGGAACCACGGTTGTTCGGGCATAAGGCCCTCCCTTTCATGCCGGTCGGTTCAAGCAATGTCCGGCATTACCACCATCCGCTGGAAAGTCCCTGACAGGGCTCAAAGCGTTTACCATACGTGGCTGCCAGCGATTCAAGTTCCTGGGTTATCTGCCCGGGCGTCATGGTCTGGCGCGCCCAAGCGAGAAGGCCTCCGCGGAACGCGGGGAACCCGATCCCATAGGTCAGGGCGAAATCGAGCTGCCAGGGATGTTCCACGATCTCGTCGCGCAGACAACGTACCGCCTCGTCGACCATCGGAAGAAACAGGCGCTGATGCAGGCTGTCATCGGAGGTGGGGCCGGCATCCGACGGGTATTCGCGACGGTAATTCGCGACTGCGTCGAGTGCCTGCGCATGTTCTTTTCCGGACTTCCAAAATGTGAGCGGTGTGTGCTGTTCGGAAAGGAGGCTCTGCAGTAGCGCATCACGGGACTCGATGCGAGGCCCCAGCACGGCGAGTGATGTCAGTACATGGATGGCGACCGGAAGTCCGATCAGGTCGATGAGTTCTAGCGGGCCCATGGGATGCCCGCTATCTACGGCCATGCCAAAGTTTTTCGCGACCGTGTCTATGCGCTGAAAGGAGATGCCTTCCCCCACCATGATGACGGCCTCGGCCAGATAGCGTGAGAGAATCCTATTCACCAGGAATCCAGGTCCGTCATGCACCACGAGCGGAAACTTGCCCAGTCGTTTGGCAAGGCTACTGGCTTCCGCGAGGGCGACGTCGGATGTGAAGGGTGCACGCACCACCTCGACCAACTGCATTCTGGCGACAGGGTTGAAGAAGTGGAGCCCCACACACCGTTCAGGATGGACGGCGTTCGCGGCAATGTCGGTCAAGGTGTACGAGGAGGTATTCGTCGCGAAGATCGCATCGGGGCGGGCCTCCGATTCAAACTCCGCGAGCACCGCTCGTTTCACCTCCAGTTTCTCCGATACGGCTTCGATGACCAGGGGCGCGGCGCAGACATCTCTGGTGCGGGTGGTCGGTGCAATCCGCATCATGCGATAGCGCAGGTCGGATGGAAGGATGGCCCGCTTGCGCACCTGGGCAGTTTGAGCTGTGTGGATCCTTCCAATCGCCTTGGCGAGAATGTCTGAAGACAGGTCTCGCAGCACCACCGCATAGCCTTTTTCAGCGAGTTGGCCCGCGATCTGTGAGCCCATCAATCCGGCTCCCAGCACACCCACCCTCGTAGACACCATCGGAAGGAGAGCCACGCTTCGTTTCACTTGTTCGCCGGCCAGGAACAGACCGACGAGATGTGAAGACGTCTGGCTGGCCATGAGATCCATCAGGAGCGGCTGTTCGACCGTGAGCGAGCCCTCCAGAATACTCAACCTCAGTCCGTTCTCCACGGCATCGATGGCACGGAGCGGAGCGGGATAGAAATGTCGGACACGCGCGACGACGTGATGCCGGGCATAGCGACAGACGAGCGAACGAATTCCAGGAGCGCTCAAGAATCGTTGGCTTGCCCGGAGCGGCGGCTGCCGTTTGGCTGGAGACGAACAGAGACGGCGAACCTCTGCAATGGTGGCTTGCACCAGCGTTTCTTTCTGAATCCTCTCCAGGGTCCTGATCGTGGATGGGATCGAGCCCACCATCCCGTTCGCAAGGCCCATCCGCAGAGCCTGCCGAGGAAAGACCGTTTTACCCGTTGTGATCATGGTCAATGCCGCCGGTAGGCCGACCAGCCGAGGGAGACGTTGTGTGCCGCCGAATCCGGGAAGAATGCCCAGCTTGACCTCCGGCAGAGCGAAGCAGGTCTTCGGATGGGTACTGGCGATACGCGCGTGGCAGGCCAGCACCAGCTCGAGTCCACCGCCCAGACAGGCACCTTCCACGGCCGCGACAAACGGTTTCGGCGATCGGTCCATTCTGTCGAAGAGCCGGTGCGCAGTCATCACGAGTTGTTCCATCTCCTGAAAGGAGCGTTGCCGTTGCGCGTCGTGCATCTGCTCCAGGTCGGCCCCCGCACAGAAATTCCCTTCCTTGACGCTCACGAGTACGACGCCTTTGATGGCGGCGGATTGCTCGGCATATTGCACGATCTTCTGCCACTCCGACAGGCTCTCCACGTTGAGCACATTGACCGGCTTGCCGAAGTAATCAAATCCTGCCAGCAAGATGCCATCATCCAGGATTGTGGTCTTGAAGTGTGTGAACAAGCCGGGAGAAATGGCGTGATCCTGTGACATACCTATTTCCTCTCCAAGATCATTGCCACACCTTGTCCACCGCCGACGCAGGCACTGATCATGGCCCGTTCGGCATCCCGGCGCGTGAGTTCGAACAGGGAGGTCATGGCCAAGCGTAGACCCGAGACGCCCACTGGATGCCCGAGCGCGATCGCGCCTCCATGCGGGTTGAGATCGTCGGGGGGAATTTCACCGAGACGTTCGGTCCACCCATAACGGCCGAATTTGCGTTCCATGAGGGAAGACGAGTCAAGAATACGGATGATCCCCAATACGACGGATGCAAAGGCTTCGTTAATCTCCCAGACGGCGACGTCCTTCATGGTCAGGCGAGCCTTGGACAACACTTTGGCGATGGCTCCGACGGGGGCCAGGCCCATGCACGAGGGTTCATACCCAAAATCGGCGTAGTCTTTCAGGTATCCGAGAACCGGCAACCCGAGGGCTTGGGCCTTCTCTTCTTCCATGAGCAGCATCGCTGCGGCCGCATCGGTTATTTGCGAGGAGTTGGCCGGCGTTACCGAACCGTGGCGCCTGTCGAATGCGGGCTTGACCTCGTGAAACGTTTCCTGAGCGGCATCCTCACGAATGCCATTGTCTCGCGCGACGTAGGCGCTCCTCTCGGGGACGTACATGGGCACGACTTCGTCCGTAAAGAGCCCATCCTTCCATGCTTGTGCCGCGAGTCTGTGCGATCGAATGGAAAACGCGTCCTGATCTTGCCGGGAGATGCCCAGTGAAGGATCCTTCGCGATATTCTCTGCGGTCTGTCCCATGATGAGGTCGCACATTGGATCTGTGAGACCCATCATCAAACCGACTTGCGGTGGGTATTTCTTGAGATGAAGGAGCTTGGGAATGAGGGCCAGGGCGCCGGCGGTGCGCTCCCGCAGACTTCTGGCTTTGCCGTATTGCAGGAAAAGATTGGCGACGGTCTGGTTGTACACGATGGGGATTCGGCTCATCGCCTCCATGCCGATCACCAGCACGGTGTCGGCATCACCACTCCTGATCCGCAACCCCGCATAGTAGAGTGCTGTCACTCCGGAGCCGCAGTTTTTCCCGGCTACCGTATCGGCGGGGATCGTTGCGGGAAGGCCACCGGTAACGGCTGCGACCCGCGTGGGATTCACCGCGTGCATCGGAGTCGCCACATTGCTGCCCAAGACGCAATCGATCGTCTCAAGCGGGAGATTCCAATGGTGGCACCGCGTGATCATTTCGCGGACGACCCAGGCCCCCAGCACGTCCGCATCCGTCTCGCGAAAGTCGGTTCCTTCCTTGCAGAGGGGGGTGCGGAATCCGTCAACGATGACGACATTACGCATAGTGCATTCTCCGTCCGAAGTTCGGAGTGAAGAACCCTTTCGCGCCGATGCGCTCGGCTGCCACTGAACTCGGCTACATCCTACCACGCTACGGCGCGACCGGCTCGCCTCGTACCCGGAGTCTGAGTGCTACATAAGAGGGGGGTCTGGGCAGGCTAATTCCAGGACAAACATGGGGCAGGAGGTGTAAGGTACACAAACGAGACGAGTGACAGCACCCTACTTCGCCTGGCATGGACGTGCGGCACATGAAAGACCAGGATGTGTTTCAAGGGTCTGAGGTGGTGGCGGAGACCGCTCGCGATACGGCTGCCTATTCCGGGTTTCTTGCTGGGCTGTTTGAAGCCGATGTCAGCTGGGACCTCTTTAGTTCGATCAGCATTCCACAGCCGAGTCCGGCTGCCCTCAATTTCCTCGAACAATTTAAGATCGCCCTGCTACCCCTGGATCCTGAGCGGGTGGATAGTGAAGGGGAGCTGCCTGAACCGCTGTTGAAAACATTGGCAGCGATGGGCGCGTTCGGCATCAAGATTCCTCATCGCTTCGGCGGGCTGGAATTGACCCAATCTGAGTACCAAAAAATCGCTACCCTGTGTGGCAGTGTTGACACGTCGCTGACGGTGCTGTTGTCGGCCGCGCAATCGATCGGCATTCCAGAACCGTTGCGCCTCTTCGGGACAGAAGCGCAGAAGGCCAAGTATCTTCCGCGGCTTGCACAAGGAGAAATTTCAGGGTTTGCGCTCACGGAGAGAAACGTGGGCTGTGATATCTCCAAAGTAGAGACCTGCGCTGTCCGCGTCGCAGAAAACGGGAAGACTATCGCCTATCGTCTGACGGGGGAAAAGTTCTTTATTACAAATTCTGCGAAGCAGGATGGCGAGTTTCTCGCCTCCATGCTGGTTGTTATCGCACGAATCGTCGATCGGCCGGAGGAGCTCCACGACCCCCAGGCACAAAAGCGATATGGGGCCTTCATCGTGGAAACCCATTGGCCGGGGTGTTCGGTCACTCGTCTGCGCTTCGAGGGCGTGAGGGGGATTTACAACGGCATCCCCACGTTTCACAACGTCTATGTCCCGGTTGAAAACCGCTTGGGGACTGAAGAAGACGGCCTGAGGATCGCGCTGGCCACGCTCACTGTCGGTCGACTGACGCTTCCCGCTGCCTGTTTAGGGGGGCTCAAGCAGTGTCTGTCCGTGATGCGCTGGTGGGGACAGGAGCGAGTTCAGTGGAACAAACCAATCGGTGAACATACCCTCATTGGCGAAAAAATCTGCCGTGCTGCGGCCTATACGCTGGCGCTCGATGCCGTGATGGCCTTCTGCGGAGCCTGGGCCAACAAGAAGGGCGACCTCCGGCTGGAATCGGCCGCCGCCAAAATTATCGGAAGCGAATGGTATTGGGAGGTGGTGAACGATCTGTTTCAAGTGCGCGGGGGGCGTGGATTCATGACCGTTGAATCGCAGCGTAAGAGCGGCGAACTCGGGATTCCCGTCATGCGCATGCTTCGCGACGCCCGCATTAATCTGGTGTGGGAGGGGACGAGTGAAATTTTGCGCATTTGGATGGCGCGCGAGGCCCTCTCGCCCTATATCGAGCAGGGTATCGCTTTTTTAAAAGGGTCACTGTCAGACAAGATCGCGGCACCCCTGTACTACATGCGCATGGCGCTTCGCTCTTGCTTCCCTATTTCAAACCCCGTAGGCACTGCTGCGATGTTTGGGCAAGACTCTGTCCGGTGGGTTCGTTGTGTCGAAGCATCCTCTCGCCGCCTGACACGATCGACGCTCGTGGCGACGCTCCGCCATCGCCAAGGTTTGCACAATAAGCAACTTCTTCTCACGGATGTCGTCGACGACAGCCTTGCGCTCTTTCCAATGGCAGCGATCATTTGGTATGCCTCGCAGCCGGAAATACGGACCAAGCCAGGTATCTCTGAGCTTGTCACCTATTTCTGCCAGGAGATGGCGGATCGTCTGTGTCCTCCCTCCTCTCTGGGGAGAAGAATCCGCAGACACAAAAAAGACACCTCCGTCTACCATCTGTCGAAGGCCATCATGCGCGGCGAGTATGCGTGGCTTGAGGAAGGGATTGTGCCTTTGGTCGAGAAATGACTGAGTGGCGCATGGGAAAGGATGAACTCGGGCGGAGTCGTCGGGACAAATTCTGTGAATAAGAAACAGCAAGCGGTCATCGTCAGCGCAGTGCGAACACCGATGGGGAGTTTCAACGGGCTGTTCGGCTCACTACCCGCAACAAAGTTAGGCAGCATCGCCATCGCGGAAGCGCTGAAGCGCAGTGGTGTTTCTTCCGAGCGAGTAGACGACGTCTACATGGGCTGCGTGCTCAGCGCCGGGCTCGGTCAGGCACCGGCGAGACAGGCTGCGATCGGAGCTGGAATTCCCCATTCGGTCGGCGCCACGACCGTCAACAAGGTCTGTGGATCCAGCCTTCAGACTTTGATCATGGCCGCTCAAGCCATTGCCCTTGGAGAAGCCAAAATCGTTGTGGCCGGCGGCATGGAAAACATGACGCGCGCACCCTATCTGTTGGAGAAGGCGCGGCAGGGGTATCGCTTGGGGCATGCGGAGTTGGTAGACAGTGTGATCAAGGATGGCCTCTGGGACGTCTATAATAATTTTCATATGGGCGAGGGCGGCGAGCTCTGTGCGACAAAGTACGGGCTCACAAGGGGAGAGGTTGACGATTTCGCCTTGGAAAGTTATCGCCGAGCCCAGGACGCCATATCGTCCGGGACGTTCAAGCGGGAAATCATTCCGGTCGACGTGCCGAAACAAAAAAGCGCACCATTGACCGTCACAGATGATGAAGAGCCGAACCGTGTCGATCTGAGCAAGATGCGTGCGCTCAAGCCGGCATTTCGAGAAGACGGTGTCCTGACCGTCGGGAACTCTCCCTCCTGTAATGATGGGGCGGCAGCGTTGGTGATCATGGCCGAAGAGGAAGCCGCGCATCTTGGCCTCACGCCGATGGCGCGCCTCGTCGGGTATGCCGGAGCGGCTTTGGCGCCTGAGTGGTTCACAATGGCTCCGGTCGAGGCGATCAAGCTGGTGCTCAAGAAGACGGGCCTTTCGATGCGCGACATCGATTTGTTTGAGATTAATGAAGCTTTTTCCGCCGTCTCCCTCGCAATCAATCGGGAATTAGGACTCGACTCCAAGAGAGTCAACGTCAACGGTGGGGCGATCGCGCTAGGCCATCCAATCGGCGCCACCGGTGCACGAATTCTCACGACTCTGCTCCATGCCATGGAGGTTCGTGATGTCCGACGAGGGTTGGCCAGTCTCTGTATCGGGGGAGGAGAAGCGTTGGCGATAATTGTGGAGCGACCGTAGTGCGGCAGAAGGTATCGGTGAAATAGCATGACTCACCCTCTCTCCTCCCGTGGAGACCATGAGTCCGAGGTGGTCTGAAACTTGGTGCCACCACAAGTATCAGCACCATGTCTCGCACAGTGCTCCAGCGAACAGTCCTTCGAAAAGGAATTAAGATCCCGCCCGCATCATCTCCACTCCGCCATCGCCTATACTTCGCTGATATGACTGGGACAGGCGATCACCACTCAGCACGATCCGGCACCACATTCGGTTTATCCGAGATGTGTGTCGATCTCCTCAGTCAACGCTTTCGGAATATTCATCGGTATCGGTTCGTCGATTTCAATTGGTTCGTAGTGAACGGCCACGATTGATGTGAGGGGACACGAGATCCATCCGTTCATGCCGCGCGTCTTAAACTGTACTCCTATCGCCGGCACACCGGCAACGTCTCCACCATCGACCACGGGACCCTCACTGTCCGTCCAGTCAAACGAATCAACGGTGAAGGAGCCAGGCAGAACTTCATACCACTGGCCATCCTGCAACAGCAGACGCGCGATGGTATTAATATCAATTCGAAGGCTCACGATGTACCTCCCCTGGTATGACTGTAATTGAACTGATGCCGGCACCTGAATCGGCCCACACCGCAGTCCCGGGCATTGAGCCAGCCGATCTGATTCTCAATGGGGCGGCAACTCAGAAGTGCACAACGAATGTCCGACGACTCCGCCTGCCCCAATAGTGAGGTCCTTTCGAATCTTCATATTTCTCGTGGTTCAGAGGGGGGGATGCATTGTGTTGTGGGCCCCCCCCTCATTCCACCCCACGTGGCGATGTCTCACAAGCCGGGACTGGAGGCGCTCGCCCATAGCCTAGCCCCTTTAAGCAATATGTGGGCGGTTAGGCGACCTTTACCTCAATGGCTTTGGGCTTCGCCTTTTCCGACTTGGGGAGATGGAGCGTGAGAATGCCCTCTTTAAAAACCGCTTGAACTTGGGCGTTGTCCACCAAATCTGGTAGCGAGAAGCTGCGCACGAAGCTCCCATAGGATCGCTCGACCCGGTGATACTTTTTGCCTTTCTCTTCCGCTTCCTGTCGTCGCACTCCTTGAACCGTGAGCACGCCGTGTTCCAGTGTGACCTTTACGTCTTCTTTCTTGACCTCGGGAATCTCGGCCTTAATCACGTACTCTGCAGTCGTCTCGCTAATGTCCACGGATGGGATCCAATCGGCCACGGTCATGGCCTCGTTCTCATTGCCTCCCCGCGGCACCCGTGGGAAGATACGATTCAAGCGGTCTGACATCTCCGCGAGCTCTCGAGAGGGATTCCATCCTAGCGGGTTCATGAAGCACCTCCTTTATGGTTTATGGATTAGTGATAGCCCCTGCCATGGCCCCCAGATAATCTCCTTTGTCGCAGGGTCAAGACTCCCCTCACATCAGAGAGCATGGTCGGAGCGTGTCTTGACTTTTTGTTGATCAAAGCTATGCATGCTTGTACATAGCTGAGCCAGCATAATTCTCCCAATGGAACAGCTCACACCGCACTGCTAGATTCGTTTCACCATCTGGTCGATGATTTGGAAGGAAGGAGGTTAGCCGGGGGAAGGGTGTGAACAACATAGTCCGCGTCATCCAGCGGCGCAGCTACGGCCTCTCCGACGAGAAGCATCTGTGCATCAAGGTGCTCACCGGCATGCGTGATCCAATATCCCATTACCCACTTGAGAAGGAGAAACCCCAAACAACAGGAGGCGCACCATTCTGGTTGTGAGGGGGATCAAAGGGCTGAGCGCCATTGCCCGGGTTCTCTTCGGGAGCATTTCGACAAGGGTGGTACAGCACGTGATCTGTTCCGTGCTTGTCGTTCGATAACAGAGCCAGCACCACCCGGAAGTTCTAGCCAGTTGTTCTGGGCACAATCCAGGGGGGATGGCTTGCCTTGCACCGCTAGGCTTGGCGATCTCCGAACCCAATGTTGGACTAGCTCGTGCGCGTGGCGGGATGATCAACCACCCCACCACGCGCCGCATTGCCTCAGAATAAATCGGAAAGTTGCTGCTTGAGCTTGTCGAACCAACCGGTACCACTCTTGCCACTAGCCGATTTTTCTCGATCTCACTAATCTGCTCATACATGGGGTTGTAATCTTTCTTTTTGCCATAACCCAGTAGCTCGGCCATCTGCAACTGTTCGCGTGCGGCTTGAAGATGTTTGGCCAACGTTTCATTCTCCTCTTTGCTGCGATCCTTCTTCTCCGCTAGTTCTTGCGCCTGTTTGAGCAAGTGCTCGGCACGCAGCTTGGGCAGCGGAATCACATCGTCCGTGGTGACCACCAGGGTATTGAGCGCGGCTTGCAATCCTGCCTTAGCCTCATCGATCTTGCCGGCATCGATAAGCGGCGCGATGGCCTTGATCGCCTTTGGATACGTGGCCAGTGGAATATGGATGGTACGATACTGGATCTCGCTGGCCAGGTTGGCCACCAGCGGACGAGCCTTCTGGATCTCGCCGTCGTTCAAATAGGCGTTGGCTTCCTTGATGATCGCCTTGATGGTGTCAAGGTTCGCCAACAGGTCGTAGGTCACGACTTCCGTATCTACAGCTGTCAGTTCAAGCTTGGGATCACGAGCGAGGATAAGGTCCAGCTTGTCCACGACCTCCGCGAGGGCCTTCAGCGCCG
>JANYAJ010000540.1 GCA_025361385.1 Nitrospira sp. | reverse complement strand
TCGTTCTCGGTTCATCGAAATCCTCAACATACCCCTGGGGGTACGCCTCCGGTTTCGACTCGCCTGCGGCCTTGCTGGATGAACTTTTTGAGCCTCCTGCAAACGGTATTTATATTGTTCAAGACGTGCAGATTATCGAGTGCTGTTGCCTAGTTTCCCCTGCATCCTGCTATGTCTGGAGAAAATAGAAATGATTCGTGGGCCCCGTTCCGTGGCCGATCGCCAGGCTATGGCGAATGGCCTCGGTGAGGTAGGCCTTGGCTGTCTGAACGGCGTCGTTCATGGATTTGCCCCGTGCGAGATGGGCCGCGATGGCTGAGGCGAAGGTGCAACCTGTGCCATGCGTGTGGGGGGTGTCGATGAATTCCCCTTTGAACACATTGAAGAATCGGCCGTCATAGAGCAGGTCGGTGCCTCGTTCTGCCAGCAAGTGGCCACCCTTGATCAGCACATACTTGCAGCCGAACCCATGAATCGCTTTGGCGGCGCGGCGAGCGTCTGCGAGGGTTGTGATCTCGATGCCGGACAGTTGCTGGGCCTCGTGGATATTCGGTGTGACGAGCAGTGCCAAAGGGAAGAGGTGAGTCTTCATGGCCTCGATGGCCTCGGGCTTCAGCAGCGCCTGGCCGGTCTTCGAAATCATGACCGGGTCCACCACGAGATTCGTGACATTTTGAGGTTTCAGGAGCTTGGCGACGATCTCGACGATGGCCGTGGAGGACAACATTCCGGTCTTGACCGCTGCGACGTCGAAGTCGTCGAACAGGGCATCGAATTGCGCCGCGACGATCGAGGTTGGTAATTCGAAGACCTCGGTGACCTCTTCCGTATTTTGTGCCGTGATCGCCGTAATCACCGACATGGCATAGACCCCGTTGGCCGACATGGACTTGATATCGGCTTGAATGCCGGCACCACCGCCCGAATCGGATCCGGCAATCGTCAAAACCTGTTTGATGAGTGATGTATTCATGTGAGTTTCAATTGGTGGAAGGTGATGTTGTCGTGTCGGTGACTGCTGGAGAGGCTCCAGCCGATTCGGCTGTGAGGCCCTCGATGGAGAACCGGGCATCCGGGCGTGGCATCTTCTCGTGATAACGCAAGGTAAAGTGGCTTGCCTGTGCGCCGGCCGGAGCCGAGAAGGTCAGCACGGCCCGATCTTTTTCGCGTGGCGAGAGCTCGAGCCCACGTGCGCAGAGTCCTTCACGATTGTCTTGTGCATCCAATTTCCACAACGCGCCATGGTTGTCTTCCAGCAGGGTGTTTTGCAGCAGGCAGAGGACTTTCAGGTCGCGCGACGAGGTATTCTCAACGGTCAGATCGGCGGTGACCTGATTGTCCCGCTGGTGCAGCGCGGTCACGACCAACTGATACTGCTCATTACGATGGAAGCCGAGACCGGGGGGTGGCGGCGCTTTGGCGGATGGATCGATGATGACGACAGGCGGCTTATTCACTTCTTTGATCAGGTCCCCTAGTAGGCCGGCTTTGGGAAGGGTGCCGCGCGTAGCGCCCAGTGATTGGACGGTGCTGGGGCTGAGCAACTTCACGGTGACCCGTAACTCTCCAGCCGATTCGAGATACGATCCAGTCACGAACACATCGGCCCGTACCGCTTTGGCCGCTCGCGTCACGGCTTTCGCCTGAGCCGGTTCGAGCTTCGTGACATGGAATTTTTTCAACGTCGAAATCACGAGGGCGCGGTCGACGACTTTGAACTCGCCGGTGACCAAGATCTGCGTGCCCAGTTCTTCTGCGACAAACTGTCCGATCGGTGTGACGATGCCTTTTGCATCCGTAAAGTCCATCACCGCCAGGCGTCCCCTCTTCGCCTTTGCGACATCGGCGATCACTCCCTCCGCCAGCAGCCTCAGACTGTCCTCATAGGATGAGGCTGCGTGAGCAGCAACAGTCCAGCACGTGGAAATGGCGAGGAGGATCGTAAGGAGGAGACGATTCATGCCGGGAAAGTCATCCTGTGAGATCGGGAATCACGTCAACGCTAGCGCACATTATACTCAGCAGGCAGGGCCTGTCTAGCGGG
>JANYAJ010000289.1 GCA_025361385.1 Nitrospira sp. | reverse complement strand
GCGCTTCATCACGTCCGCACCGGCGCCGGTGGACCACATGATGGGGATCAGCCCCAAGAACATGCACGCTACGGTCATGACCTTTGGCCGGATCCGCCTGACGGCCCCGTGCATAATTGCTCCCTGCAAGCCCGCCAGGCTAGATAGACGCCCTTCCTTCTTCGCTTGGTCAAATGCCAGGTCGAGATACAAAAGCATAAAGACGCCGGTCTCAGCGTCTACTCCCATTAGAGCGATCAGCCCAACCCAAACCCCGATGCTCATGTTGTACCCCAGCGCGTGTACCAGCCAGACCGCGCCGACCGCCGAGAATGGCACAGCCAGGAGGATGATGAAAGTCTTGGCGAAAGACCTGGTGTTGAAATAGAGCAGCATCACAATCAGCGCCAGCGTCACGGGCAGCACGACTATCAGGCGCTGCCGGACGCGCTCCATCGCTTCGTATTGCCCACTCCACGTCAGCGTGTATCCAGTTGGCAGGTTCAGCTTTTCGTGGAGCAGCTTCTTGGCTTCGAGGACGTATCCGCCGACATCCCGGCCCGAAATATCCACGTAGACGTAACCATTCAGCATTCCGTTCTCATCCCGGATCATGGAGGGTCCGGCGGCGATCTCAACCGAAGCGAGTTGGGAAACCGGGATCTGCGCCTGGCCGTTCATGACGGGCACGAGAACCCGCTTCAGTTTGGTGATGTCGCTGCGAAGGTCGCGGAGATACCGGACGTTAACTGGATAGCGCTCTCTGCCTTCGATGATGGTTGTGACGTTCTCTCCGCCGACAGCACTCATCACCACCGACTGCACCTCGTCGATGGAGAGGCCATAACGGGCAATCACGTCGCGATTCCATTTGAAGTCGAGAAAGTATCCGCCTCCAGTGCGCTCCGCGAAGACGCTGCGGGTGCCTGCAATCTGTGGCATCATTCCTTCGATTTGCGTGCCCAGGCGCTGAATCTCGTTCAGGTCGGATCCGTAGATCTTGATCCCGATCGGCGTTCGGATGCCGGTAGTGAGCATATCGATCCGCGCTTTGATTGGCATGGTCCAGGCATTCGCGACGCCCGGCAACTGCAGCGCCTGGTTCATTTGATCCACTAATTGCTCAGTTGTGAAGTGATCCGGCTTGAAGCGGCTAAAAATCGAACTTGTCCAGGTTGGCCACGACGAATACCACGTCTCGATCTTCGGCCACTCCGACTGGGGTTTGAGAACGATTACTGTTTCCATCATCGAGAAGGGCGCCGGATCGGTGGATGTCTCGGCGCGGCCCGACTTTCCCATGACACTCACTACTTCGGGAAATTGCCGGATAATTCGGTCTTGCACTTGGAGGAGCTTCTGAGCTTCTGTCACCGAGATTCCCGGCAGAGTGGAGGGCATATACATCAAGGTGCCTTCGTCCAGAGGCGGCATGAACTCAGAGCCGAGCTGCTGATAAACAGGCACGGTGATCGCTACCATCGCTATCGCCCCCGAGATCACCAGCCACTTCCACCGTAAGCACCAGGCGCATACCGGCTCGTATAAGCGGATGAGCACCCGGCTGATGGGGTGCTTCTCTTCCGAATAGATCTTGCCTACGAGAACGATGTTGAGCAAGCCACTGAGCCAGAGCGGCCGGAACTGGAACCGCTTCATGTGACCGAGGAGCAACAACATTACCGGGCCCAGAGTGATGGCCAGCCCTGCGGCCCCAATCATCGTGAAAGTCTTCATATAAGCCAGGGGCTTGAAGAGTCGTCCTTCCTGCGCTTCGAGCGTAAGAACCGGAATGAACGAAACCGCGATCACCAGGAGAGCAAAGAAACTGGGGCCGCCTACTTCTTTCGCAGCCTCAATGACCACCGCGTGATAATCCTGCTTTTGGCCCTCCCGCTCCCAGGCCTCGAGCTTCTTGTGCATTTGCTCGACAACGACGATCGAAGCGTCCACCATGGCTCCGATGGCGATGGCGATTCCGCCCAGCGACATGACATTCGAGGTCAGCCCCATCATCTGCATCGGGATAAACGCGATTGCAATGGCCACCGGAATGGTGACCACGGGAACCAGGGCGCTGGGGGCGTGCAGGAGGAAAATGAAGATCACCGCCGCGACGATGGTCATCTCCTCGGTAAGCGTCTGCTTCAAATTGTCGATAGAGCGGAGGATCAAATCCGAACGGTCGTATGTGCTGACGATTTTGACTCCCTTAGGCAGACCGGGCTCGATGTCTCGAAGCTTGGCCTTTACGCGGTCAATCACCCGGAGCGCATTCTCCCCCTGCCGCATCACGACGATGCCGGCGACTGTGTCTCCCGTTCCATCGAAATCTGCAACGCCTCGACGGATATCGGGGCCGAGCACTACAGTTCCGACATCTTGTACTCTGATCGGGACTCCGCCTGGAGCTGAGCCCACTACGATCTTGCCGATGTCCCCAGTAGATCGCGCATAGCCGCGGCCTCGCACCATGTACTCGGCGCCGCTAAATTCGACCAGCCGCCCTCCGACGTCGTTGTTTCCTCCGCGAACAGCTTCAACGACCTTCATGATCGGCACGTTGTACGCTTGTAGGCGATTGGGGTCGACGTTCACCTGGTATTGACGAACGAACCCGCCAATCGGCGCCACTTCGGCCACGCCCGGAACCGCCCGTAGCTGATACCGCAGGAACCAGTCCTGCAGGGAACGAAGTTCGGCCAGGCTGTGCGTCCCGCTCTTATCGATGAGTGCGTATTGGAAAACCCATCCGACCCCCGTGGCGTCCGGCCCAAGCTCGGTGGTCACGCCTTGCGGCAGGCGCGGCAGCACCGATGACAGGTATTCGAGCGTGCGCGACCGTGCCCAGTAGATGTCAGTCCCTTCCTGAAAGATGATGTATACGTACGAATAGCCGAAGTCCGAAAAAGCCCGGATGTCCTTGACCTTTGGCGCACCCAACATCGCCGTCACAATCGGATAGGTGACCTGATCCTCCATGATGTCGGGGCTTCTGTCCCAGCGCGAATACACGATCACCTGGGTGTCGCTCAGATCCGGCAGGGCGTCGAGCGGAATGTTTTTCATCGACCAGATGCCCACCGCGACTGCACTCGCGGCCAGAATCAGGACCATGAACTTGTTCCTACCGGAAAGTTCGATGATCCGGTTAATCATCGCGGGCGACCCATCCCAGGCATATCTTTCATGTCCTGTTTTTTCGGTTGAGAGTCCGGTCTTGCCGGCGTAGACGGCGGCGGCTGAGACTTCCCGGCTGCTGGTTTCGGGGACGACATCCCGGGCATTCCCGGCATGCCGCCCATACCAGATGCCGCGGATTTCATCTGGCTTTCGGAATCGATCAAGAATGTCCCGGAAGTAACGATGCGCTCGTCCGGCTTCAGGCCACGCAGGATTTCAATTCGATCGCCAACATGTTCTCCGATCTCCACCTCGCGCGGCTCCAGGTAACCGTTGCCGCGGTCCACAAATACGGTCTTCTTCAAGCCGGCGTCCAGCACCGCATCTGCCGGCACAGTGACTTGCGATGGGAGAGCAATCGTGAAATTCACTTCGACGAACATGTCCGGCTTGAGAGTCATGCCCGGATTCTCAGCCCCAATCCGAACCTTCACCGTTCGCGTCATCGGATCGACCTGCGGTTGAATATTGTCCACTGTCCCTTTGATCACGCGGGTAGTCCCATAAGCCAAGGTGACATTTACCGGTTGATTGAGTTGTACCAGCGACGCCTCCGCTTCAAACACGTCGGCCATGATCCAAACCCTGCTGAGGTCGGTTATGGTGTACAGCTCTGTGTCGGGGGTGATCCGCTGATTGGGGAAGGCGTTGCGTACAGTAACGTAACCGTTTACCGGTGAATAGACTGTGATATTCGTGAGAGGCTTGCCGGTGCGGGCAACTTCGTCGATCTGGGCCTCGCCCAGGTCCCATAGTTTCAGCCGGCGCCGCGTCGCAGCTAGGAGAGAATCACTCTCGGATAACGCGCCTCGCAACGTGCTGGCCTTCATCAAATCCTTGCTTTTCAGGGCCAGCAGGAACTCTTCTTGGGTGGCTAGCAGGTCTGGACTGTACATCGTAAGCAGCGGTTGATTCTTGTTTACTACCTTGCCAGTGAAATCCACGAAGACTTTATCGATCCAGCCGTCCACCCGAGTGTGCACATGGGCGATCCGCTGTTCGTCGGGCGCAATTTTTCCAACAGCGCGGATCGTTTTTATTGACGGACCTATCGAAGGCAACCCATAGTTAACTCCGATCAATTGCTGCTTCTGCGG
>JANYAJ010000132.1 GCA_025361385.1 Nitrospira sp. | reverse complement strand
GATCTCTCAAAGTTTCAGTCGCATTATCCGAAGTGGTCGGTGACTAAATCGCTCAAAGATGTGTTGCTCGACATGATCAACGCCTGGAATGTTCGGCTGGGTCACTGAGCGGCGACTATGGGAACGTCAGGCCAATCGCTCCTCCAGACCCTCGCGCTTCGTGAGAAGACGCGGGATGAATATTTTGCGAAGCGAGACCCTATCGCGACGGACCGCCTGCACTGGCGCGCTCAGTCCTTCCGGCATCTGGTTCATCTCTTGCCCGGGCAAACCATCCTCGAAATTGGATGCGGCCAGGGTCTCTTTACGCGGCAGCTCGTACAGGTTACCCACGGTAAAAACCCCATTACCGCCGTGACGTTCGATTCCCTTGCCGGCAAGCCGGACCAAATCCAGGATCCCGTCGAGTTCATCGCTGCGGATGTCTTCCCGGATATTCTGAGGGGGCGGCAATTTGACTTCGTCGTGGCGATTGATCTGCTTGATAAACGTAACTGCGCGATGTTGCTCCAACATGTTCTGGAATTCTTGAAGCCAGGCGGGCAGGTCGTGTTTCATGAAAGTAATCCCTGGAACGTAGTCCTGAAGTTTCGCCGGTTGTTGGCGCGCATGTTCGGCAAGGCAGATCCGCGGTCACTGCTCAGTCGTGGCCAACTGTACGAACTCATGTCGGAAGTGGGCTTTATTCGAGTCTTTGCCGTGTTCAACGATTTCGTCTTTGCACCGCTCTCCCCGCGGCTGATCTGGCTGTCTCGCAACCTCTCGATCATCCTGGAGAATGCGCCAGGGATTCGGACGTTGGCGGGATCTATTCTGGTCCATGCGCAAAAGCCGCCGCGTGTGGTTGAGCGCCCGGCGGTGTCGCTGACTGAGCATAAGGGACTCAGGCGGGCGATCTCGGTTGTCGTGCCTTGCTACAACGAGGAGATGAATGTCGAGCCGCTCGTGACAGGGTTGCGCCGCCTCTATGACGACTATCTGCGCGAGATCATTTTGGTCGACGACAACAGTCAGGACGGGACAGCGGCGGTCATTAGGAGCATGGCGGCCACCGACGGTCGGATTCGACTTGTCTCGCGCACCGGGCCGAACGGAGTCGGCCGCGCGTTGTCCGATGGGTATCGAGCGGCGACAGGGCGGTATGTCCTCACCATGGATTGCGATTTCCAACATCTGTTGCCGGAGATCTCGGATTTGTTCGACGCGGCAGTAAAGGGGTATGACGTGGTCGTCGGAAGCCGGTTCTCCAGGCATAGCGTCTTGCTGAATTATCCGTTCGGGAAGATCGTCGCAAACCGCGGGTTCCATTTGATAGCCCAGATCCTCTTGCTCCGCCGCTTCCGCGACCTCACGAACAATCTGAAGCTCTTCCGCCGCGAAGTCGTGGAGCAACTCCACTTAGTGGAGCCCTGGTTCGCGGTGAATGCGGAAACCGGGCTGCAACCTCTGCTGATGGGCTATCAGGTGAAGGAGGTCCCGATTTCCTGGATCAATCGCACACCGGATATGGGTATGTCCTCCTTCAAGCTTGCGCAGGTGGGATGGGGGTATTGGCGGGTCCTGGGCCGTCTGTGGTTGCGTACCGTATTTGGAGCGGGCGCGTATCGCGACCTCGCGGTTCGGGCAGGAGCGCGCCAGACCTGGCGTAGCGCCGATGCCGGACAGCTCCGCCCGTTAGATGAGAACGAGAGAGGCGGATAGGATATGGAGCGGTCTAACGGAAGCAATCTTTCGAAGAGAGTCGAAAGCGACCACGTCCTCCAGCCGAAAGACCGTTTCATCTATTGGCTGTTGACGGTGTCGGGAGTGGCTGCCATCGCGGTGTTTCTCTTTACCTGGTTCCAGCTCACGGCATGGGGAGAACATCCATTTGTCATGACGGTTTGTTCCGGCCTCCTCGCGGTGCTTCTCCTCAATAATCTAGGGCGATGGCTGATTCTTCCCAGCATGAAAAAGCCAAGAGCTCTTTCGCCGAGACCGGGCTGGAAGGTCGCCGTTGTGACCACATATGTGCCGGGTATTGAGCCATTCGATGTGCTGGAACAGACCCTGAAGGCTTTGGTGGGGCTCGACTATCCGCACGACACCTGGGTCTTGGATGAGGGGGATGACGAGCGAGTCAAGGAGGTCTGTGCCACGCTTGGCGTCCATCATTTCAGCCGCAAGTCGTTTCCGTGCTATCAGACCGAAGTGGGCATGTTTCGAAAGGCCACAAAGCACGGAAACTATAATGCATGGCTCCATGAGATTGGATTCGATCGATACGAGATCTTGACGGCATTTGATCCCGATCATGTGCCTAATCGTGTGTATCTCGCCAAAGTTCTCGGGTATTTCGACGATGCACGCGTCGGGTATGTGCAGGCTCCGCAGGTGTATGTCAATCAGCGGGCGAGTTTTATTGCCAGGGGAGCGGCCGAAGAAACCTACGAGTTCTACTCTCTCGTGCAAATGGCGTGTTATGGGAAAGGATTTCCGCTCCTCATCGGATGTCACAATACACACCGTCTCAGCGCTTTGCGCGAGTGCGGCGGGTTCGCGGCGCACGATGCCGATGATTTGCTGCTGACGCTCCTGTACCATAATCGTGGGTGGGAAGGGGTCTATGTTCCTGAGGTCCTGGCTCGCGGGTTGACCCCTGTCGATTGGCCTGCTTATCTAAACCAGCAGCGTCGGTGGACCCGTTCTGTCCTCGACGTGAAGCTACGGATCGGGCCTGCGGTGGTCCGGAACCTCTCGCCAACTTCCGCATTGTTGAGCACCTTGCACGGAATAAACTATGTCTATCGGAGCATTGAGCTTCCCATCGCCATAATTCTTGTGGCGTGTATGTTGGTGTGGGGAACGACTCCGACCGTTATGACTGTCGACACGATCGTGAGCGGTGCATGCATAGTCATCATGCTGTGGATATGGGAGAGATACCGGCAAAGGTTCTATTTGGATAGGAAGTCGGAGCAGGGTACTCATTGGCGAGCCCGGCTCCTGCAATTTGCGAAATGGCCCTATCAGCTTGCAGCGGTTGCCGATGTGCTCGCCAACCGCCAGTTCCCCTATATCACGACTCCAAAAACGACGTCCCCTCGTCGTGCCTCCTTCGTGCTCTGGCCGCACTTAATCACTCTGGGTGTTCTGGGCGCGGCCTGGGGGCTCGGGCTGGTTTTGCATGGCACCCTCCCCCTCGCAGCCAAGGTGTGTGCCACGGGGTTCGCAGCCCTCACGGTGGCCTTGATGCTCACGGAGTGGAATGGGAGCTTGCGGCGCCACGTGGACCGATAGCACAGCCTGCCACGTTACCGGCCGTCTGTCCGACAATGTGGATCGGATTCCACCTGGACCTGAGTGGTGCGATCACATTTCCTCGTATCCTTCCCTCCCCATTCCGTAGAGGAAGATCAGATTAAGAGGTATTGGCTGCCCGCCATTTTGTTACTATACTGACGAGAGATCCCCTGGGGTTTATCTTTTTAGGCCAGGCTAATACTGTTTCGCCAAGCCTGTGGGAAGCGAAAGATCAGTGCCTGTTACGTTTGCGGCTTGGGCAAAAGCTGCTGAAGACGCCGAGACTGTTGGTGCATACCACTTGAAAGCAGAATGGGCTTACTGACAACGACCACAGGACGTCGCATGATGGATGGGACTGCTCGGATTTTCCTGGCAGAGCTCCTGTTTCCGGTGACGGCCCTTATCACGACCAGCTTTCTCACGCGACAGTTTGGGCCGCAAGGCTATGGGTTACTGGCTCTCGCGCTGACCACGATCATTTGGGTTGAGAGTGCCATTGCATCATTCTTTGCCAAAGCCACGATCAAGTTCGTGGGGGAAACGAGTGATTGGAAGCCAGTAGGGGCTATGGTTGTCCGTCTCAGTTTGAAGGTTGGGATCGCGGCCATGGTTCTTGTATGGTTCCTTGCCGCACCGCTCAGCGTGCTCCTCAATGAGCCAGACTTGGCATTTTATCTTCGTCTCTGTGCAATCGATATCCCCCTGTTATGTGTCGGACAAGCGTATCGAAATGTTTTGATTGGAAGGGGCCATTACCAAGCCGGAGCGATCGCAAGGGCCGGTCGCTGGCTGGCCAGGATCTGTCTCGTGGTGCTGCTTGTGAAGGCAGGTCTTTCCATCACTGGGGCATTGCTTGGAGTAATTGGGTCGTCGGTTGTAGAGCTCGCACTCAGCCGGTGGTACCTCGGTTCGGGGATGTTCATCAAGCAACCGCAAGTCGCCATCCCAATCCAGCGTTATGGGGCGCTGTTGTTCCTGTCCTCACTCTGTCTCATCTTCTACAACGGCATGGATCTGTTCATGCTAAAGATCCTCGGAGGCACCGCCACGCAAGCCGGCATCTATAGCGCGGCTCAAAGTCTCTCACTGCTCCCGGGGTTGTTTTCCTACACATTTTCATCGTTGCTTCTCGTCACGTTGAGCCGACAATTTGCCGACGGCCAAGAGGAGCGAGCCAGGGAGATTGCTCGTGATGCGATGCGCGTCACGCTGTGGCTCGTTCCGGTCGCCGCAATCATCGCCGGCGCGGCGCCAGAGATTGTGGGGGTCGTATTCGGTTCCGCATTTGTTCCGGCAGGACCTCTGCTCACGCTGTTGATTGTTGGGGCGGTCTTGAATGTGATGCTGGTGGTGTCATTGACGATTATGACGGCAGCCGGTTTCCCAGCCAGGACGGTGATGTTCACGGCTCCGTTGGTCCCGTTGGCCTTGGGTGGGCACCTCCTGCTGATTCCTCGATTAGGGGGGCAGGGCGCCGCTCTCGTCACTGTGGGGGTCTCGTTACTTGGCGCGTCTGTTGCCGTTGCGAGTGTGTATATCTTGTGGAAGGTGTGGCCACCGGTCGGGACTCTTTTGCGTAGTCTGCTGATCGGTCTCGTGGTGGGTGCGGCTTCAATGTTGTGGACGACTTCCGGCTTGTTCGTCTTTGCAAAGCTGATCCTGCTGGGGATGATGAGTTTGCTTGGCTATTGGTGGATCGGGGAGTTTCGGCAGGGTGAGATTGCAGCGGTCCGTTCGTTATTGCTTCGGAAGGCGGAGCCTGCACAGATCGGCTGATGATGAGATTATTGCTGTTCCATCGTGGTTCACATGATGGAAGTTTTCGGCAGGTGCAGGCGTTTCGAAGGAAGGCCATTATGGGAACACCGTACCGTTCAATGCAGTGAGGCAGACTGATACATGAGAATCGCAATTGATTTCACGGCGTTCATTCCCCAGATGACCGGTGTCGACACATACCTGAAACAGTTGGTCCTGCACCTTGCGAAGGTTGATCAACGCAATCAGTATATGATCTATCACAATTATGAGGATCGGCGGTTCTTTGCCAACGATCTTCCCGTGAACTTTTCACATGCCTCCATCAGCGCACGCCCTCGACCGATCCGAATAATCTCTCAGCAGATGATATTGCCTGTCGCCGCCTCCGACTGGAAGGCGGACGTTGTGCACTCGCCGTCGTTCATCATGCCCTACATTCGGGGAAGAGCGCGGCACGTATTGACGGTTCATGACATGACGTCGTTCTCGCATCCTGAGCATCACATCGCGTTGCGCCGAAGCCGGCTGTATCGGCAAATGGTGCTGGCGAGTCTTCGTCGGACCGATATGGTGATTGCCCCCTCTCAGGCCACACGACAAGCGATCTTGGCGTTTCTCCCTGATTTCCAGCTGGATCGCATTCATGTCACCGTGCCGGGAATAGGCGAGGAGTTTCGCCCCTGCGATCCTGCATCTATCCGGGAGGTCGTCACGCGACTCATGCTCCCACAGCCCTACATCCTGTATGTCGCAACGCTCGAGCCGCGAAAGAACCTTCCCGCTTTGGTTGAAAGTTATCGACGGCTTGTAGAGGCAGGCGCCATCAAAGAGCACCTCGTGCTTGCCGGCAAGTTGGGCTGGGGGTATGAGGCACTGTTGAAACAGATAGATGTGCCGGCCCTGCGGGGGAAGGTGCACCTCGCCGGTTATGTGGATCAACAGGATCTTCCCGCTATCTATTCGGTAGCAAGGCTCTTTGTGTACCCTTCTCTTCATGAGGGGTTCTGGTTTCCTCCGCTCGAAGCGATGGCGTGTGGGGTGCCAGTGGTCAGCACGCTGTCCTCTTCGTTGACAGAGAACCTTGCAGGGGCGGCTGAACTCGTCGCACCGGACGATATTGCGGCGCTGGCCGATGCGATGCGACGTATGCTGGCCGATGAGACGCTTTGGGCTAAACGGCGGATACAGGGATTGGAACAAGCCAGCCATTATCGGTGGGAACAAACTGCAAGGGAGACGTTGAAGAGCTATCAGGCCGCCATGGCGACCGAATGCCGACGAGGCGACAGATGAGTTCGGCGATTGCGCCAGATAACGACGCAAAGGCGGCCTGGTGGGACGATGGTGCAACAGTCCCACTATCCGTTGTCATCGCGACGACGAAGGCCTGGCCAGAAATTGAACCGTGCCTCGAGTCGCTGCATCAGCAAGCCCAAGCGGTCGGTGCAGAAGTGGTGGTGGGCGATGGACATGGACAGGGGTTGCCGCCCGATGTGGCTGAGCGCTATCCGGAAGTGAGATGGATCAAATGGCCCGGTGGGTCTGTATTCTTTCTTCGCGAACTTGCAATGACTCAAGCCAATGGCGCTGTGGTGGCGGTGACTGAGGACCATTGCACGGTCATGCCCGGGTGGTGCGAACGTATCCTGACGGCGCACCGTGATCATCCCGATGCGGCAGCTATCGGGGGTGTCGTTGAAAATGGAGCCACGACGCGGCTGATCGACTGGGCTAATTTCCTGATTGTATTCGGACCGTTCACCGCCCCGATCGAGAACGGCAGACAACCGGCCATTTCGTTGCAGGCCAACATTTCCTATAAGCGGCGTGTGATCCCGCGAGCGATGTCTCAACTCGGCATCATGGAATTCTTGTTCAATCGCAACTTGCGCGATCAGGGGGAGATTCTGATTGCGGACGATCAGTTGATCGTGTCGCATAACCAAACATGGGGATTCTGGGGAACGCTTGCGGCGCATTACCACAATGGCCGATCTATTGCCGGGTTTAGGCTCCAGCAGATCTCATGGGTCGAGCGATTCTTGCGACTCGGGGGCTGCGTCATTCTGCCCGGTTACTTATTGTGGACCACGGTCGGTCCGGTGATTCGTAAGCGGCGATTGCTCAGGCCTGCCGTCACGTGCTTGCCGCTTGCAGCTCTTGTTGTGACCTGCCACGCCGCAGGCGAGTTCGTCGGTTATATTTTTGGCCCAGGCAACAGCCCGCAGCGGCTCGCATAAGGGGAAGCCTGTCATTGGCATAGACAAAAAGCTCTTGCAGTTGCTCTCGGCGGCTGCGGTCGAGTTACCGTAACCTGTTGGCGAGTCTCGAGATGGAGGATCCGGTGAGCATCGTTGCAGATCTTCTGCTCGGTATCTTGATGCTCTTCTCTGTGCGGCGGCTGTTGTGGGTCATGGCGTCGTGGCTGCCTCGGCGCACCACGACAGGTACTGGTTGTCTGCCTGAAGTGCTGGTCGCCGTCGCATTTCGCAACGAGCAGGACTCGTTGCCCCGCTTATTGTCGAGCCTTGATGCCCTGAACTACGATGCCGGCCGTCTCTCGGTCTGTCTCGTCGACGACGCCTCAACGGACGCCAGTACCGATCTGGCCGTGACGTGGGCACGTGAACGGGCACAGGTCCTGCTCATTGTCCTCGACAAGAATGTGGGGAAGGCCGAGGCGCTCAATCGTGCGCTCGCCTCAGCCCACGGCAGGCCGGAGGTGATGGTGGTCTATGATGCCGATCAGTGCCCCCGTCCCGACTCATTGTGCCGGCTGGTAGAGCCGTTCGTCGACTCGAAGACCGAGGCGGTGTGCGGGTATCGACGGCCCGTGCCCTCTAGGATCAATGCTATCGCAGCATATGCATGTCTGGAAGCATGGACCCATCAGTTGATCAATCTCGCAGCCAAGGACGCTCTGGGCTTCGACCCGCCCACGATGGGCGGCAACTGCGCCTACCGGAGGCTTGCGCTCGAACGTATCGGCGGCTTCCCCGCCGGCTCCTTCAGCGAGGACATTGAGGTGTCGTTGGCGCTTATCGGCGGAGGCGGAAGGACCCGCTTCGTCCATGCTGCCGTCTCCGATGATGAAGTGGCCGCTTCGTTCCGGCATTATCTCCATCAACGGCTTCGATGGAGCCGGGGACTCGTGGCGTCCCGCCGCCATGCGCGTGGACTCGAGGCCGCGTTTGTGACAGCCGGCTACCTCGACCGAATCGTTCTGTTGCTGGTCATCGCCTGTATTGTCGGTGGTGTCATCAGTCCGTGGTGGCTCGTGGTCTATGCGGTCCCCGCGTCGACCGCAGTGGTGACCGCTATAGTACGGGCCCGCCCAGAGCCTTGGCTCGCCTGCACGGCGCTTGCAGTCATTCCCGCGATGTTCGTCGTTGACGTGCTCATCAGCGTGATCGCGGCAGTTCACATTATCACTCGGCAACGAATGCTGTGGCTCGACCGCCGGACTGCTGGCGATCGTCCTGCAGGCAGCACCGGGTTACGCTAAGCTGCACGGCCTCAGGCGCTAAGGGTCATTGTATGGAGAGACAATCAATGGATCACAAGTCAGCCAGCCTATCGGTCATCGTGGTATCGGACTACGCAGCCGGAGAGGAAAAATCGTGGGAGGACCTCCGTCGAGCCTTGCGGGCATGGAAGGACCAAGAGGGGACGCCTGCCGATGAATTTATCCTTGTCGAGTCATCTCGATTCAAAGGCCAGATCCCGAGCGATGTGTTAGGGATGATCCCCAACATGACGGTCCTGTATCTCGATGCCGAATCGTCGTATGAATTGAAGAACCTGTCGGTGGAAGCAGCCACCGGCGACTGGCTGGCCATCGTCGATGCCGACTGCATTCCCCAGCGGTCATGGCTACAAGTACTACGTGCTGCCATTGCCGAGTATCCCGACGTCGCAGCCGTCAGCGCCAAGACCCTGTATCCCGGTCGTTCACGCGTGGAACGCATCCTGGGGCTCTTGTCCCGGTCGTATCTTGACCCAGGACGACGTGGCCCAACTCGCTTTATATCCGGCAACGCCGCCTGTTTTCGACGGGAGGTGTATCGTCGCCACCCACTTCCCGTTGGTATTGGTGCCTTCGCGTCGCGAATGCAGTCTGAGGCTTTTCTTCGGGATCACGCGACATTACTGTTCGACCCGGAGCTGGTCGTGGTACACGATTTCGAGGGGTGGCCCATGGAGTGGGACATACGGCGCAACCATGGGTACAGTACCGTCATCACTCGGCTGCGCGATCACCGGCTTCCATATGCGCGGTTAGTCCGCGCCGGTGTCATTGCCATTCCGTTCATCGTGGCAGGTAAGACGCTGGACAGCATTCGTGACTGCCTTCGTTGTTTTCGCCAGTACAACGTGAAGATGTATGAGCTGCCGTTGGCGTTGGCACTCACCGTGGTGACGCACGTTCTCGAGATACCCGGGATGCTGGCTGCGTACCGTGGTTGGTCCATAGGAGCGACGGCATATCGCTGATGGCCGAAGGTCGATAGAAGAGTGGTGGATCGCATCCGCACAGGTATTTCAACGCTCTAGGTCGCATCGCCCCCGAGGCCTCTTTCCCTCCGTTCTTCTAAAGCATAACCAGTGCTCTCAGCGTACCGTAGGGCAGGATGCTTTACCGTAGGGCGAGAAGGTGCTACTATGTCACTACATTGTAGTACCTGTAGAGAGGTGTGGCATGGTGAAAAAGTTGACGAAGCATGGCAATAGCTTGGCCCTCGTGCTTGATCGCGGAATTCTCGATCTCCTGGAGATCGATGCAGACACTTCCCTCAATATCAAGACAGACGGGAAATGTCTCATTGTGACACCGGCTCAGACTCCCGCACGGCAGAAAAAATTCCAGGCAGCGTTGGAGGACGGTAACCGACGATATGGGAAGATGCTAAAACGGCTGGCGTAGCAATGGCTGGTCCGCTGTTTCTCTCATTCGAGGACGTCATCGAGATTCATGCCGACCAGATTCAACGGTATGGTGGGGGTCTTGGCATTCGCGATGTTGAACTGCTGCATTCCGCCCTCGGAATGCCGGAAGCCGGGTTTGGAGATCAATATCTTCATGCCGACCTGTTCGAAATGGCCGCTGCGTACCTCTATCATATCGTTCAAAATCACCCCTTCATCGATGGCAACAAGCGGGCGGGAGCAATGGCGGCGTTCGTATTCTTGAAGCTAAACGGCCTCATGCTTGAGGCTGACGAGTTGGCTTTTGAAACGCTTATTTTGCAGGCCGCCCAGGGACAAGTTGGGAAAGACGCCATCGCAGAATTCTTCCGAGAAAACACCAAGTCATAACCTGCCGAATCATCTTCGCGTTACTGTGTTGATTTCGAGAATTGGTCTGGATCGGACTGGGCCTGCTCTGCCTGACGTTCATCGGTGGGTGCTCAGTACCATCCATGACAGCTGTGACCACAACTCGGGAATTAGCTTCTAGTACAGTTTCTTCCTTGAATTCGCGACAGCATCAGCCTGAGGGATACAGCGTTACAGGGAGGGGCTCGTCATTGCGCGGTGCCAACGCCGAAGGTATTTGAGGTTCGGTAGTTTCGTGTTGCCGTTGAATAGATAGTTTTCGATTACACCGTAGAGGTCGTAGTCGACGAACAACGGACGATCAGCAATCAGAAACGGTGACTGTGCCAGCATGTTGTCGAATGGCTTCAGCAGTCCCGCGAATTGACGGCACAGGTCTTTGCGCTGTGTCGTCCATGCTTGGACACAGCCCTTTCCGAACTTCCGTTCCTTGTGTCGGATCAGCATGATCCGTTCGACCAGGGGTCGTGTCGGGATGATGTAGCTATCGTTGATCTTGAACCCCACCAACTCCAAGTCATGCTCAATGTAACGCGAGAGAAGGAGCTGAATGCCCTCGAACTCTTTGGGGAACAGATTCAGTTCGTAGCGCCGATCGATATACCGCGCAACCTCTTGACCATAGTCAGTGACATCGCAGAAGGCCTGCTTCCCATCGACCACACAGGGCACCGTGTAGCCACGTCCGTTGGTGGCTTTAATAATGGAGGCTCTCTCGTGAAAGGGGATGTTTTTCAGACGAAACGGAATGTTGTTCTGTTCAAGGATATGCCGCACGGTGATGCAGAACGGCGACCAAGGAAACTGGATGAGCGTGAGCATGGAGTCTATATGACGGAAGAGGAGAGAAACTTCAATGTTCGGGAAAATCCAGAAATGAACCCACGATCCAAATCAGCCATCGCGTGCTATTAGGATGACAGTGTAAAGGTCGAAGAGGCTCATGTGGATTGGTCCTTGACCTGCGGTATACGAATTTCAGATAGCCCAACCACAGACAACCTAACCCCAAAGAAACCACAAACCAAGATGCATCTGAAATGGGACAAGATGGGGGTGATTTGCCCTGTCCTGGTAGCAGAACGGTAACAGAGGGTAGCAGTCAAAATGATATGTCTAGATAGTCCTCGCCAACACTTATAGGGGTGAAACCGTGAATCTTGGTTGTGTCATAAAATGAAACACCCCACTTCTTTAATAGTGAAAAATTTGGTTCATCAGCAACATGGTCTGGGGTGCTCACTGATTTGAGCCACCCTTTGACATTGCCCTCATATGAGAGAATCCAATTCCGTCCATACAAATCAGGGGTGGTCATACATGAAGACCATTTGGCTATAGAAAGAGTGCGTGGCATTAGTCCCCTAGCTAGAGCATCCAAAGATAATAATGCTGCTATTGGATCATCCAAATTTCCGAGAACCTTTGCTGTGGGATCTGAAATCCGACATTTGAATTTAATCAATGCCCATAGAGACCAGGCCACCTCGCTATTGTGCCCAAGGGGGGCATGGCATTGGATTTGTTTATTCATAACTTCGGCTATTAATTCAGTATTCATTTCATAGTCAGCACCTTCATACCGGAGCAATTGCTCGATAGTGGGGATAACCGTATTTGGTTCAA
This sequence comes from Nitrospira sp., assembly GCA_025361385.1. Lineage (GTDB taxonomy): Bacteria > Nitrospirota > Nitrospiria > Nitrospirales > Nitrospiraceae > Palsa-1315. The sequence goes on along the minus strand of JANYAJ010000132.1, from coordinate 2,877 downwards.
CTCGCACACACTGGCAAAGCAAGTGCTGGAAAAGAGGCCAGCTATCTGAGTCAACAATAATGCCGTTTGTGCGAGCGATTGCGTAGTTCAGGACCGATTCATCAGGATTCTGTTTGGTCAGCACAAATGCGCGATCAAAGAATGCTACGAGATCGTACTGGAAATTCTTGATTCTATCCCCGAAGCTCGCTGGCCCACGGCTTCTCAAGGGGAATGGGCAACTCATAGATTTGTGTTTTTGATGGATTCAGAGCTAATTCAAATTCAGTCAGTGCCTCTTGCAGTGCAGCTAGAGCTTCTTCCGCCTCCGACCGGGTATCGAAGCATAATTCATAATCGTCAATGTGGCGGAAACCATTTAGTCTCTTAATTTTCCGTAGCAGGATTTGGTCAACGACTGAAAGCACAAGCTCCGACAGGATGAACGAAGTATCTGGACCAATCGGCAAGCCTAAGGTTTGATTATCTTGACATTTTCTGGCGCACGTATCGAGAACGTTTCCGTAGAGTCTCGCGCTGTGATCGGCTTTAGCAGAGATTTTCCCATGCGCGGCCCATGGAATAGCGTGAGTGTAAACAGAATGATAGAAACGCGATATGTCTGCTCTTAATAGAAATCTGGCTGTGGCACGGCTGGCAGCCCGAAGAGAAGTAAACGCATGGAGGGTAGAACTTGCAACAGCCCGCCCTGTTCCGCCGATTGGAATCTCGCTCATTCCAGCTAGGGGTGTTTTCTTTATTTCGGCATCGATTTTTGGCCAACGGGTTTGTATTTCGTGACAGAGTTTAAAGTAAGGGATGGGATTCAAAACGCTGAGTCGCCGTCGAAGGGTTCCTGCTCTAGCAAGGTTATAGCTGGAATACTCTGCACTCGGAGCTTCCAGGAATGATCTAGGAATAGTCGCAATGTTGGAAGATATGGCCAAAGCGTAGGAAGAAGTATCGAACGGTGGCGGCAACTCCTTTGGGAAATATCCTCTGTTGAGCAAGTCGTGTAAGGAAACCATAGGCCGGAAGGATACAGCAGGGATTTAAGTAAAGCCATTACCTGCGGTTTGTTAGACAGCAGGTCATGGCAGTACAAGCTTGCTCGTCGTTCTCCCAGCGGGAGTGACCAGGCCTGCCCTTGATTGCGCGCGTCGAACGAGGGCCTTCCTAGGCCGCGCGTTCCGCGAGCACGAAGGGCAGCCTGGTCGCTCTTGCCTCCTTCTTGTATCGAGCCACCAACGAGATATAATGCTCCGTCCAAGCTCGCTCGTTGTCTCTCTAGGGGGTGGCCTGGTTGATCTCTCACTGCGCGCGTCCAACGAGGGCCTTCGGAGGCCGCGCGTTGCGCGAGCACAAGAGATTGACCAGGCTGCCCCGTCTCATTGCCAGTACCGGTAGCCTGATTCGGGGAATTCTCTGAGGATCTCGGCTTTCAGGTAGAGCGTTTCTACAGTGCGGGTTGCAGCGGCGGGATTATTTTGCGCGATGAAATCGTGGATGTCGCGGAGCCATCGCTCGGCTTCGGCTGTCCAGGTCAGCTCCGCTATGTTTTGATGTGGCGTCCCATCTCTTCGTGGCTGATCCTCCGTCCTGCATCGGAGTCCGCAAGCCCTCTCTCAACCATCCTGGCGAAGGCCAGTTCCCGCAGAATCTCATCATACGAGCTGTCGTCCGGTTGGTCCTGCAGAATTTTTGCGATCTGCTCCTTGGCGGAGAGCATGGTCACCTCTCTTTGCGGGGCGCTTGGGATTTGCCGCGCATGTCGCCGTTAACGCTGGTGCTTCGAAAGTGCCGGTTACAGGCTCACTCGGCTGACTTCACCTTTAGGAGCAATTGGAAGAATCTGCTGGAGCTTTGGCAGGAGCGGGCGAAGGTCTTTCAATCGATTGGTTGGAGCCTGCAGAACAATGACAGCAATGGTGAACTGCGGGATGTTCTGTTGAAAAGCTAGATTGCGGTCAACGGTAACGAAGACGTCGAATTGCGTTTGGGCTCGTGTCAGTAACTCGCCGTTCTTGATTCCTGCCCATCCGGCCTGAGGGACGGTTACCACCTCATGTCCCTCGATCTCTTTTGCGAATCGTCGGTCAATACACTCGTCGAGAAGAATTTTCACGAAGCCTTGGCGAGCATGCGGGTTTTAGCTTCTTCAAGGAAGGCAATCACTTGGTCGCGCGTCACGGTCGGGAACCCTTGAAGAAAGTCGTCGATTGTTTCACCGCCTTCCAGATATTCGATCAGGGTTTGGACTGGCACCCGGGTGCCAGAAAAGACGGGCGTACCGCCGAGCACATCTGGAGACGAGGTGATGAGAGGTGTTTTGGAGGGTGCCATTGCCTATCAGGATAGCCAGGCTCAGCTTGATTTACAAGCATCCGGCGGGTTGTTAGTATGCCGCGCGTGAAACAACTTTTAGTCTTCATCTGGGGCCTGGTCGCGATTCTTGGCTCGGTCGCGCTCGCCTTTGTGTCAGGCCTCGTCAATCCCCATGAAAAAGTAAACGGGCTCTGGCTGGTCGCGGCAGCGGCTTGCATCTATGTGCTGGCCTTTCGCTTTTATGGCCGTTGGATCTCGCAGCATGTCGTGGAGCTGAACGATCAGCGGGTCACGCCGGCTGTGCGGTTGAACGACGGCGTTAATTTTCACCCCACCAATAAGTATGTCCTGTTCGGCCATCACTTCGCGGCGATTGCCGGAGCGGGGCCGTTGCTGGGGCCAGTCCTGGCGGCGCAGTTCGGATTCTTGCCCGGTTTTCTCTGGTTGGTGATTGGGGCTGTGTTGGGCGGCGCGGTCCAGGACTTCATCATTCTGGTAGCCTCAATGCGGCGGAATGGCCGCTCTCTTCCTGAAATTGCGCGGGATGAACTGGGCCTTGTCACTGGGACGGCC
>JANYAJ010000266.1 GCA_025361385.1 Nitrospira sp. | reverse complement strand
CAAATTGTTATTCCGAGCCCCCACGAACCGGTAGTCCAGGTTGATCTGCAGAGGATCAATTGGCTGATAACTCAGACCCAGCGTTGCTTGATCGATTGGCCAGCGAGGAAGTCGCTTATCCCCTCCCAGTGGATTGGTAGGGGTATCGAACGCACGGGTCATCGTATAGGTGTACTGTCCTCGCACATCCAATCGATCAAGCAACGCTGGGTCTGAGTTATCAGCCAATTGATCCTCTGCAGATCAACCTGGACTACCGGTTCGTGGGGGCTCGGAATAACAATTTGGCGAATACCCCCAGTCAGCAACTAGGCTCATTTAACGTGGTGAATGCCTCAGCGACGTTCGATGCCGCAAAGAACTGGCAGGTCTACGGGCGCGTTGACAATCTCTTTAATTCACATTACGAAGAAATTCTCTTCTTTGGGACTCCAAGCCGCTCTGTGTATGGAGGCGTGAAGTACACCTTTTGAAGGTTTCTCCCTAGCATGAACGCTCCACGATTGGTCATCGCAGGCACCTCCAGCGGTGTCGGCAAGACAACGGTCACCCTGGCAATCCTGGCGGCCCTGAAAGCTCGGGGCCGCCAGGTACAGCCCTTCAAGGCAGGGCCTGACTTTATCGATCCAGGCCATCATGCCGCAGCAACCGGACGGCCATCTCGGAATCTGGATGGCTGGATGTTGGGGGAAGCCGTCAATCGCGACATCTTTACGCGGGCCGCTGTCGACGTGGATATTTCCATTGTCGAAGGAATGATGGGCCTGTTCGACGGCAGTTCGCCGCTGAACGAGATCGGCAGTACGGCTGAACTGGCGAAGCAATTGGATGCGCCGGTGCTCCTCGTCATCGATGGGAGTGCGATGGCTCGTTCCGCTGCAGCCATGGTGTCGGGCTATGCGAAGTTCGATCCGGCCTTACGGGTAGCAGGGGTTCTGTTCAATCGAGTCGGCAGCGACGGTCATTACAAGCTGCTGAAGGCTGCAGTGGAACAAGAAACCGATGTGGTCGCGGTCGGGTATCTACGACCGGATCCGGCAGTGACGATTTCTGATCGGCATCTTGGCCTCGTGACGGCGATGGAGCAGGGGATGGGCGAACTCTACGGTCGGCTGGCTAAAGCAGCGGAAGAAACGATCGATCTGGATCGAATCGAGGCGTTGGCGAGATCGTGCAGGGAGTGGCCGACGGCGCTGCCTCAGCCTGCGGCGAGACGTGACGCACGTACGGTCCGAATCGGTATCGCAAAGGACCTGGCGTTTTGTTTTTACTATCCTGATAATCTTGAGCTACTTGAAGCCGAGGGGGCGGAGTTCGTGAGATTTTCGCCCATGAACGATCAGGTGCTGCCCGATGTGGACATGTTATACCTTGGCGGAGGCTATCCGGAACTGCATGGCGAACGGTTAGCTGGGAATATCTCGATGCGAACGGCCATTCGTCAATTTGCAGAGCGGGGCGGGACGATCTATGCGGAATGCGGGGGGATGATGTATCTCACGCAAGCCATCCGCGACTTCGGCGGCACGTCGCATGAGATGGTCGGGCTGTTTGCGGCAGAAGCTGTGATGCGACAAACGGGTCTCACAATGGGGTATAGAACGATGGAACTCGCGAAGGGCTGTATCCTCGGTGAGCCGGGTATCACGGCACGAGGACATGAGTTTCATTATTCCTCGCTGGTTCCACGCGGAGCATTGGACTATGCCTGTGTGCTCCAGGATGCGGGAGGCTTGCCGAAGGGGCAGGATGGGGTCTCCATAGGCAATGTGGTGGGGCTCTATACGCATTTGCATTTTGCCAGCCAGCCGCAGATTGCGAAGTCGCTGGTGTCGTCGGTGCGGCGGACCTCTCCGCGATTGTCGGTGAATGGAGGAGACGCGGGATGACGGAGCAGGACGAGCACAAAGCGAAGATGGAACGGCTCAAGGCCTCAGTGGATCGGCGCATTGAGGCGGCACAAGAAGAGAGAGGTCTGCTGATTGTCTATACGGGCGCAGGCAAGGGAAAGACTACGGCAGCGCTGGGTATGGCCCTACGATGTCTCGGCCATGGCATGAAGGTGGCCGTGGTGCAATTCATCAAGGGCGCGATTGACACGGCAGAAGAGCGGGTGCTGAAGTCCTTTGGCGAGCGCGTCACCTTTCTTCGCACGGGCGAAGGCTATACCTGGGACACCCAGGATCGTGAACGGGATACGAAGTTCGCCCAAGAGGCCTGGGGTAAGGTCTGCGG
>JANYAJ010000262.1 GCA_025361385.1 Nitrospira sp. | reverse complement strand
CACCGATTCTGTTTACGATCCCGCTGCAGCTCCTGGCGTACCATATCGCCGTGCTGCGCGGGGCGGATGTGGATCAGCCACGGAATCTGGCCAAGAGCGTGACCGTAGAATAGATAGGATGTTGAAAATGGCTCCCAGCATCGTTCTCGGTCCTCCGTCTCCCTGCGACGTACCCGTGAGGGTACGCCTCAGTCGCCGGACTCCCTGCGGCCTTGCTGGAAGACCATTTTGAACATCCTTAAAAAGAGAGAAGGAAAGACAATAGTGGAAATTACGATACAGGAAGTTGAGAAGGTCGCGAAGTTGGCGCGGCTGGAGTTGACGGATATCGAGAAGGCGGCGTTCACGAAACAGCTGAGCCAGATCCTTACGCATGTGGAGACATTGAAGCAGTGCGACACGGCGGGTGTCGAGCCGACGGCGACGGTGTTGGGTCAGGTGAATGTGTTTCGCCCTGATGATGTACGGCCGTCTCTATCCGTCGAGCGGGCGGTGGCCAATGCGCCGGAGTCGGCCGATGGGTTCTTTGTGGTGCCAAAAATTATTGAAGATCGACAACCCCTTTAAACGAGGTTTGAATGTTCAGGCAAATGTTACGGTCAAAGATTCATCGGGCCACGGTGACAGAGTCTTGCCTCGACTATGAAGGCAGTCTCACGATCGACGAGGATCTGATGGAGGCAGCGGGGATTTTGCCCTATGAGGCGATCGTTTGCTCGAATTTGAATAACGGCGAGCGCTTCATGACCTATGCCATGGCCGGCAAGCGTGGCGCGGGTGAGATTATCCTCAATGGGCCGACGGCGCGGAAAGGCGCGGTACGCGATCAGATCATCATCTTCTGTTACGAGTATTACTCAGAAGAAGAGCTGAAGCGGCATGCGCCTAAAATTATTCGAGTCAACGAGAAGAACCAGATGATTGCAGGGAAGACGAAACACTGATGGGGATTCATAAACTCTCGCTCTACGAGCTCCATAAGAAGTTTACCGCAGGAGAAGTCACCGCGACGGAGATCGTTCGTGCCTATGGATTGCGAATTGGCCAGGTGGAGTCCAAGGTGAAGGCCTATATCACGCAGACCAAAGACTCGGTGGTGGCGCAAGCGAGCGCGCTCGATGCGTCGTTGAAAGGGTGGCGCAGGACGTCGCCGATGATGGGGATGCCGCTGGCGATCAAAGATAATATCTGTACCGAGGGTGTACGCACGACGTGCGCGTCCCAGATGCTCGGGAATTTCGTTCCGCCGTACGATGCCACTGTCATTGCGAAGCTGCGCACTCAGGGATATCTCCTCCTCGGAAAGACCAATCTCGATGAGTTCGCGATGGGCTCATCGACGGAAAATTCGGCCTTTGGACCCAGCCGCAACCCCTGGAACTTGCAGTGTGTCCCCGGTGGATCCAGCGGAGGATCCGCCGCGGCTGTTGCGGCCGACGAATGTGCCGCGGCGTTAGGGTCCGATACCGGCGGGTCGATTCGTCAACCGGCGGCATTTTGCGGGGTAGTGGGTCTCAAGCCGACTTATGGGCGGGTTTCCCGGTACGGGTTGATTGCGTTCGCGTCTTCGCTCGATCAAATCGGACCGATTACGAAAGATGTGACGGATTCAGCCTTCCTCCTCGGGGCGATCGCCGGTCACGATCCGTTGGATTCGACATCGGCTGATGTGCCGGTGCCGGACTATCTCAAGGCGCTCAAAAAGAAAGATCTCAAGCGGCTAAAAATAGGTGTGCCGGTCGAGTTTTTTGCGGAGGGGTTGGACCCTGACGTAGAGCAGGCCGTGCGGGCGGCGATCCAGGAGCTGAAAGCACTCGGTGGGGAGATCAAAGAAATTCAGTTGCCGCGGACGGACGCGGCGGTGGCGACGTACTACGTGCTTGCCACGGCCGAAGCCAGCTCAAATTTAGCCCGCTATGACGGAGTGAAGTTCGGGCTTCGCGCCAAAGAGACCAAAGACCTGCTTGAATTGTATATGAAGACGCGGCAGGAAGGCTTTGGACCCGAGGTGAAACGACGGATCATGCTGGGGACCTATGTTCTCAGTGCCGGCTATTACGATGCTTATTATGGCAAGGCGCAGGCGGTGCGAACATTGATTCGCCAAGACTTTGAGGCGGCGTTTCAGGATGTGGATCTCATTGTGACGCCTGTGACACCCACGCCGGCATTCAAGTTCGGCGCGAAAGCGGATGATCCGCTCCAGATGTACCTCTCGGACATTTTCACCATTTCGGTGAACCTCGCCGGTGTGCCGGCGATTTCATTGCCTTGCGGATTCAGCCAGGCCGGGTTGCCCATCGGATTGCAGCTGATCGGTCGGCCCTTCGAGGAAGAGACGCTGTTGCGAGCGGCCTACGCCTACGAACAGAGCACACAATGGAAAACGAAGAAGCCGGTGGTGAGATGAAGAAGGCGAAAGGCATAGGAGCGGTGATTGGAGTGCAGGAATTGCCTCTTACCATTGGCCGCGTGCCCCTAGGCTGGAGGTTATTATGACGATTGTCGAAATCGCTGCGATGCTTGTGGCTCTTGCGTTTGTGGTATTGGTGGGCTATCTCGTGCCCGTGCTGATTCAGCTCCGCAAGACGGTGGCAGAATCCGAGCAGTTTCTGGCCAAACTGAATCATGATTTGCCGCCGCTGATCGGCGAACTTCGCGCGATGAGTCAAAATATGAACGATCTGACCGAACAGGCCCGCGGGGGAGTCGAACATGCCGTCGTGCTCTTGCATGCGGTCGGGGAAGTCGGGGATTCCGTTCAGCATGTGCACGATGTTGTGAGGGGCTCGAGTGGATCGATGTTGACCAATGTGGCGAGCGTGGTCGCCGGCTTTAAGGCGGCAACGCAAGTCATGAAAGAACGGTTTCGAGGTGAAGGAGGGCATCACAATGGCGGATGATCGAGGTTCCTCATCGTCAGCGGTCGTGTTGGCATTCCTGGGCGGCGCAGCGCTCGGCGCAGTGGCGGCACTCTTGCTGGCTCCACAGACCGGACGCGAGTCTCGTGAGCAGCTGCGTGGGTATGCCCGTCGCGCGGAAGGCGATCTGCGGGATCTGGCAGGCCGTGCCGGCGAAGCGTTAGAAGAAGTCGTAGAAGAGGGGAAGGAATTTGTGGACTCGAAGAAAGCGGTTCTGCGCGAGGCCTTCGACGTTGGACGTGAGGCGATGCGACGCGAGCGTGACCGGTTGCGTGGAGAGGATCGTAGCTAAACGATGATATACGAAGTCGTCATTGGTGTGGAAGTGCATGCGCAACTCCGGACGAAGTCCAAGCTGTTTTGCGGCTGCGGGACGACATTCGGGCGTACGGCTAATAGCCAGACCTGTCCCCTCTGTTTGGGGCTCCCCGGCACCTTGCCCGTGATTAACCGGGCGGCGGTCGAGATGGCGGTCCGTGCTGGCTTAGCGTTGAATTGTACCATCGCAGCGAGCAACCTCTTTGCACGCAAGAACTACTTCTATCCGGATTTGCCCAAGGGCTATCAGATTTCGCAATACGAGGCGCCGATCTGCGAGCATGGCTGGATTGAGGTTGCGGGGAGTGACGGTGCGAAGCGGGTTCGTATCCGTCGTGCCCATTTGGAAGAAGATGCGGGGAAAAGTGTCCACGTCGCCGGCTCGAACGGAAGCCGTGTCGATTTGAATCGAGCGGGAACACCGCTGCTGGAAATCGTGACGGAACCGGACTTGCGGTCGGCCGATGAAGTGGTGTCGTACTTGAAGGGCCTCCGCGATGTGCTGATGTATCTTGAAGTCTGCGACGGCAATATGGATGAAGGGAGCTTCCGCTGCGAGCCGAACCTCTCGCTCCGTCCGTTGGGCCAGAAGGAATTCGGGACGAAGGTCGAACTGAAGAATATCAATTCGTTTAAGTTTGTGAAGGACGCCGTTGAATACGAGATCAAGCGCCAGACGAAGGTGCTGAACGAGGGCGGCAAGATCAACCAGGAAACCAGGCTGTGGAATCTCGAACGCGGCGAGACGGCGGTGATGCGCTCTAAAGAAGAGGCGCATGACTATCGCTATTTCCCCGATCCTGATCTGGTGCCACTCAAGCTCGAGAAGGAATGGATCGAGGGTTGTCGTAAACAGGTCACCGAATTGCCTGCAGCGAGAATGCAGCGATTTGTTAGCGAGTTTGGGCTGTCCGAGTACGATGCCGGCCTGTTGACCGCGACGAAGGCGGTGGCCGATTACTTTGAAGCTTCGGTGAGGCTGTTCAATCAACCCAAGACCGTGAGTAATTGGGTGATGGGTGAGCTGACGAGAGAACTGAATAACTCTGGTGCCGATGCCAGCGCTTCGCCGGTATCGCCTGAACGGCTTGTCAGTCTGCTTCAGTTGGTCGAGCAGGGGACGATTAGTCTGAAAGTCGCACGCGAGATTTTTCCCGAAGTCTATAGTAGTGGGAAGACGCCGGAACAGATCGTTCAGGAGAAGGGGCTCATCCAAGTATCCGACGAAGGAGCGCTCGACCAGATCATCGGCGACGTCCTCGCGAAGAATCCGACGCAAGTGGCGCAGTTCAAAGAGGGGAAGCATCAAGTGCTGGGATTCCTCGTCGGGCAGGTGATGAAGGCGAGTAGCGGCAAGGCGAATCCGGGGAAAGTGAATGAGTTATTGAAGAAGAGGTTGGCGGGATGAGGCTGGGTGCCTTCCTTGCTCGCGCAGCGCGCGGCCTCAGAAGGCCCTTGCTGGACGCGCGCAGTAGAAGGCAGCCCTGCCCCATCCCTGAGAATGAGTGGGTGAGGATTTTGTTGCGCCGAAAACGAAGTTGGGGGTCTTTTTCAGCAGCCGAAGAAGGGGGAGTATGAGCGCGATTCGAGAGATCAAGGGACGACAGATTTTGGATTCACGAGGGAATCCGACGATCGAGGCGGAGGTCACGCTGGAGAGTGGTGCGCGTGGGCGGGCGGCGGTGCCGTCCGGAGCCTCGACGGGCGAAAAAGAAGCGATCGAATTGCGCGATGGCGACAAGAAGCGCTGGATGGGAAAAGGCGTCTCGAAGGCGGTCGCCAACATCAGTAAGCTGATCGCGCCGGAGCTGTTAGGGAAGGAAGCGTTCGACCAAGTCGGTATCGACCAGGCGATGATCGATCTGGATGGCACGAAAACCAAGAGCAAGCTCGGCGCCAACGCAATCCTTGGTGTGTCGTTGGCTGTGGCGAAAGCGGCTGCAGCTGAAACAGGTCAGCCGCTTTATCGGTATCTTGGCGGAACGAATGCGCGAGTGTTGCCGGTGCCGCTCATGAACATCATCAATGGCGGGGCCCATGCCGACAATCGGTTGGATTTGCAAGAGTTCATGATCATGCCGGTGGGAGCGCCGAGTTTTAGCGAGGCGTTCCGGATGGCGACCGAGGTATTTCATACACTCAAGTCGCTGCTGAAGAAAAAAGGCTTAAACACGGCTGTTGGTGACGAGGGTGGGTTTGCGCCGGATCTTCAATCGAATGAAGAGGCGCTCAGCCTGATCATGCAGGCCATCGAGGCAGCTGGCTACAAACCGGGACGTGACATCGCCCTCGCATTGGACTGTGCCGCCAGTGAACTCTACGAGAAGGGGCGGTACCTCCTTGAAGCCGAAAAAAATCCTGAGCGCTCCTCCGAGGAGATGGTCCTGTACTACGGAAAACTCGTGGATCGCTATCCGATTCTTTCCATCGAAGATGGGTTGAGCGAGTTGGATTGGAAGGGCTGGAAGATGATGACGGAGAAGTTGGGCAAGAAGGTTCAATTGGTCGGAGACGATATTTTCGTCACGAATGTGGAAATCTTTGCCAAGGGGATCAGGGAAGGGATCGCGAACTCTATTCTGATCAAGCTCAACCAGATCGGCACGTTGACGGAAACGTTGGAGGCGATTGAGCTGGCGAAACGGTCAGGCTACACGGCGATCATCTCGCATCGATCGGGGGAAACAGAGGATACGACGATTGCGGATGTGGCGGTCGCGACCAATTGCGGGCTCATTAAGACCGGGTCGCTGTCGAGAACGGACCGTGTCGCGAAGTACAATCAGTTGCTCAGGATCGAGGAAGAGCTTGGTCCCAACGCCGTCTATCGGGGTCGTGAGGCGGTGCCGGGGCGATAGTGATGCTGCGTGTACGACCATGATTATTAAGCAGAACCGAGGACGACAGTGGCTCGATTGGCAACGTCGTATGATGACGGGTGCGCATTATGTGGGAGGTGCCGCCTGTCTGCTGTTGTTGGTTGCCCTGGTGTTTGGCGACATGGGGCTGCCGCGCTATTTGTCTATGCGTGAGCATGCCCAGCAGTTGGACTCTGACCTTCAGGAGTTGCAGCGGACGGCCCGTACGCTTCGTGCGGAGATCGATCGTCTGGAGCACGATCCCGCAAAGATCGAACAGCTGGCGAGAGAACAGCTCGGCTATGTTCGTAAAGGTGAAACCGTGTATCAATTGGTTCCATCACCATCACAGGAGCGGCCACGCCCGTAACACCATGAAGTTTGGCACAGTCGCGATCATTGGACGCCCGAACGTCGGTAAGTCGACCTTGCTGAATCAATTGCTTCAACAGAAGGTGGCGATTGTCTCGGATAAGCCGCAAACGACAAGAACGAGAATTCTTGGGGTTGTGCATGCACCGGGTGCGCAGATCGCGTTACTCGATACGCCGGGCTTGCACAAGCCGCAACATTTGCTTAATCGTCGCATGGTTCGCACCACGGTCGATACGCTAGAGGAGGCAGATATCTTGTACGTGTTGATGACACGACAAGTTCGCCTGGCCCCGGTGATCTCCTGGTGATCGATCATGTGAAAGGGGCGATCAGGAAGCGTCCGCGCCCGGTGATCTTGGTGCTGAACAAGGTGGATCTGGTCAATAAGCTCAAGCTGCTGCCGGTGATGGAGAACTACGCCAGATTATATGCATGGACGGACGTGGTGCCGGTGTCGGCTGAAACTGGCGATAATGTCGATCGATTGTTGTCCGTGACCGTGGCCCATCTTTCAGAAGGGGATGCGGCCTATGATGCAGAGACCGTCACCGATCAGTCTATGAGGACTCTGGCGGCCGAAATCGTTCGCGAGAAAATTTTGCATCAGACCTATGAAGAAGTGCCTTACTCCGTTGCCGTAGAGGTCGACGAATTTGTCGAGGAGGGGAAGCTGGCGCGTATCAGTGTTACGGTGCTGGTCGAGCGAGAGTCTCATAAGGCGATCTTGATCGGAAAACATGGAGAGCGGCTCAAGTCGGTCGGGACGGATGCACGACGTGAGATGGAGCAAATCTTCGGGATGAAAGTGTTTCTGCAGGTATGGGTGAAAGTGCGGGAGGCATGGCGGGAAGATGAGCATGCCCTCACCGAATTAGGCTACTAGCAGGATCGAGATGTTGCCGACGGAACGTATGACAGAATCGAGTCCCGTGGACCCGCGCCCTCGCCCGGGGGATAAAGATGTCCTCCGCGACGCGTTGCGCGACCAGGCCGATCGGGGTCGGACCAAGTCCGACATTGTGCTGCTGTCGGTGCAACGGCTGTTGCGGCGTGGTGCAATCACCAATCTCGCGAAGATGCTGGGCCGGATGCACCAAGCCGACGTGGCCAAGGTCATTCTGCATCTGTCGTCTCCGAAAGAAAAGCGGGAAGTCTTCGAATTGGTGCGGGGCG
>JANYAJ010000246.1 GCA_025361385.1 Nitrospira sp. | reverse complement strand
CGCCTCTACTATGGGACAGTTTCCTCTTACTTTAAGCAAATTTATCAGTCAGCAACCGGTCGGCCATTCTGGGTCAACCGGGGATTTCTCCTCTCTCCTGGGCCAGATCGGCCTGGTGGGTAAACTGATCGCCCGAGATCTTCGACGTGCAGGGCTGATCAATATCCTGGGAACGACCGGCGAAGTGAATGTGCAAGGGGAGACGGTCAAAAAACTGGATGAAATTGCGAACGAGACATTTCTACAGGCCTTTCGCCAGAGCGGGCTTGCCTGCGCGCTGGCGTCGGAGGAGATGGAAAAACCAGTCCTGCTTTCTGAAAATTGGCCGCAGGCCCAGTACATGGTGCTCTTTGATCCGCTCGATGGCTCATCCAACACAGACTGCAATATGCCGATGGGTGCGATTTTCTCCGTCGTGAAGTGTGCAGCGAAAGATCGGATGCCGGCGGAGGATGATCTCGTCCGCAAGGGAACAGAACAGGTGGCGGCCGGCTATCTCCTGTTCGGCTCAAGCACCATGTTGGTCTATACGGTTGGGCAAGGAGTTCACGGGTTTACATTGGAGCCTGGCATCGGCGAGTATCTCTTGTCTCACGAGCTGATCCGTATGCCTGCTCGAGGCAAGGTCTATGGCGTGAATGAGGGCAATTATCATAAATGGACGACGGGGACGAAGAAGTATATAGACCATTTGAAGGTGCAGGATAAAGCCACGGGGCGGCCCTACAGCGTACGATATTCCGCCTGTCTGGTAGCCGACGTACACCGGATTCTCCTCGGGGGAGGCATCTATCTTTACCCAGGTGAGGTGGACAAGCCGGAGGGGAAGCTCCGATTATTGTACGAGGCCAATCCGTTGGCATGGGTCGTGGAGCAGGCAGGAGGGAAGGCCAGCACCGGCACCATGCGTATCCTCGATGTGGAGGCCAAGCAACTGCATCAGCGGGTGCCATTGATTATCGGAAGTCCGAGCGATGTGAGCGACGCAGAGATGTTCATCCAAGGTAGACGATAACTATTCAGTGGATGAGGATGAAGGTCCGAGTTCGAAGTTCCGAACACCTGAGTAGGCCTCACGTATCACGTTTCATGAATCCACCGGAGGACAGACATGGCTGATCGCGTACAAGAGATTTTGAGCTGGTACAGCAGCGACAACGCGGGAACACAAACCAATATCGCCCGGCTGCTGCGTCATGGCAAATTGGCGGGGACAGGCAAGCTGGTGATTTTGCCCGTGGATCAAGGGTTCGAGCATGGCCCGGCCCGGAGCTTCGCGGTCAATCCTGGTGGGTATAATCCCCTCTATCACTTTCAACTGGCGATCGATGCGGGTTGTAATGCCTACGCGGCGCCGTTGGGGTTTCTCGAGGCCGGAGCGAGCCAGTACGCGGGGCAAATCCCACTCATTCTGAAACTCAATAGCCACGATTCGTTGCATGACGACAAGGATCCGATGCCGTCAGTCACCGGAAGCGTCTCGGATGCCTTGCGTCTGGGTTGCGTGGCCGTGGGGTTCACGATCTACCCAGGATCTTCGCACTGCAACGCCATGTATGAACAGTTGCGCGAGATTGCCGCGGATGCCAAGGACTGTGGGTTAGCCGTCGTCGTGTGGTCGTACCCCCGGGGGGCAGGACTGAGCAAGGAAGGGGAGACCGCCATCGATGTGGTGGCCTACGCGGCTCAGATTGCGGCCCAACTCGGTGCCCATATCATTAAGGTCAAGCTTCCCTCGGCGCAGCTTGAACAGCCTGCGGCCAAGAAGGTGTACGAGTCGGTGAAGATTCCGATCACCACTCTGGCTGAGCGAGTGAAGCATGTGGTGCAGAGTTCGTTCGATGGCCGCCGGATCGTTATTTTCTCCGGCGGGGCCAAGAGCGAGGACAAGAATGTGGTTGATGAAGCGCGCGCGATTCGCGATGGCGGTGGGTTTGGTTCTATTATCGGGCGGAACTCGTTCCAGCGTCCCAAGCCAGAGGCGATCAAGTTTCTCCATGCCATCATGGGGATTTATTCCGGCGAGGGTAAGTGAAGAGTCAACTCGATTCCACGTACCGCGTCTGTCTGTCGCTTGAGGGATGAAGTATACATGGTACCTATGAAGTTACGTCGGTCCTGGCTCGTTCCGTTCATCTTGATTGCCGTTGGAATCCTCATTGGAGTTGTGGTGGCGTCCGATATGGGATGGCTTCCGAGCAGCACCGCAGGGCCCGACCAGATTCCCGCTCCTCTCGTTCGTCCGGTGG
>JANYAJ010000241.1 GCA_025361385.1 Nitrospira sp. | reverse complement strand
CTCCGTCTTCCTCCTGCGGTATCGGGCGCTCCAAAGCATTTGCCCCGCCACCGTCGCGGTGTACCAGAACTTGGCCCCCGTGGGCGGCATTCTTGTGGCCCACCTCTACTTGGGCGAACGTATTCAGTTCGGCACCATGGTAGGCGGCGCAATTATTCTTGTCGGCGCTGAATTGGTTCGTAGCGCCAATCAGCCTGGATTGCCGGCCAGTTATCTTTGGGCCAAGCGCTGTCTCGGCAGCTTGGTTGGACGACCCTCCACGTAGACAGCCGCAACTTTCACTTCTGAGTACCGGAAAAATTGGCGGGCCAGGTGAAGTCGGAGAGGACCTCGGCGTGAGTTTTCCCAGCTTCTGCATGTGAAGGGTTCGACACAGTCCAGAATCAAACAGAAGGAAGTCCATTGGGGCGGTCCGGCTGTCAGGGGTTATAGATTCTTGGTTGCCCCGTCCAGGTAGTGTAGTTGCTCGGCAGAGCGGAGGCGAATTTTAAAGATCACCCGTCGGCTTTTCTCGCGATTGACGATCGCCGTCGCATCATAGACCAGGTCTTGTCTGCCGCGTCCGGTCGCCGACGTGATTTCTTGAAAGCATTGATAGGCCGATGGCTCTTTGGTCTGAATAATCTCCATCCCCTTCACCATGACGGCCAGCGAGCGCTCCTGACTCAACTTGAGATTCAAGGCATCGCTGCCGTGATCATCGGTATGCCCTTCGATGGCGAGAGAGTCGATCTTGTCGCGCAGCGGCCCGCACAAGGCCCCCACATAGAAGGGGAGGGCGTCTGCGAGAAACGCATCCGCAGTCGAGGACAACGTGCTTCTCCCGAACTCAAACGTCAGCCGGTTTTCCGGGACGACAATCAGGAGCGCGAGCGGGTCTCGGGGGTCTGCATCGAGCGAGAGCCCCAAGCGCTGGATGTGGTCTTGTAGCGCCGTTTGCACGTCCTCTCTATTTTCCTGCAGCTCGGACTGCGCCGCGGAGGAAGTCTTGGTCATCTGTGCGGCGAAGAGCAAGATGAACACGACTGCGAGCGAGGTCATGAGGTCGGTGATGCCGATGGTCGTGTGGGAAGCGCCGGTCCCTTGTGTGGTTGTGCGCGTCATTCGGAGGGACCTTGCGTGGACACCAGCGATCGTTTCGGCCAGAACCGGCTGCCTTCAGAGCGTCCGCTGCCAGACGCGGTTCGCTGCTCGGCAAGCTGGTCCGTCAGGCGGCTCATGAGATCGTCGAGCGTTGCGGTTGCCTGCGTCTGCTGGTTGTGCATCGTTTTGAGCAACGTGGTGAGCTCATGAATCGAGTTGTTGAGTACGGTCATCGGCGCCGTGAATTCTTCACGGATCACGCGCGGGAGTTCGGTCGTCATGCGGCGTCCGGCTGCCTGCTCATCCTGTTTCAATTTCGTGAAGGATCGAACCGCCGATGTGAGCTCGGCGATGGGAGCCGTGAGGCTGTCTGTGCCCATTCCTCCGACATGTTCCCTCAGTTCTCCACCGGCAGCCTGCAGGCCTTTCCCTTGCGCTTGATGCGCCGGCGTGAGTTGCTCCAACATCTGCTCCATGGTTTTTCGGGGAAAGAGCTTGTCGATAAGACCCAGGAACGAATGGTGCGCGTTCATGAGCCGGAAGACCATCGGTTTTTCGATGAGCGTGAAGAGATTGGCGGCGATGAGCCCGACGATGG
This sequence comes from Nitrospira sp., assembly GCA_025361385.1. Taxonomy (GTDB): domain Bacteria; phylum Nitrospirota; class Nitrospiria; order Nitrospirales; family Nitrospiraceae; genus Palsa-1315. The sequence continues at coordinate 5,999 of JANYAJ010000241.1, read as the reverse complement.
ACGTGAGGAATTTCCCGGCCAATCCGTTGATAAGCCCTTGAATGCCGACGATCTCTTGCCCGTCCGCATGAAGTTTGCTGAGGCCGATAAACAAGGCGAGGAACGTCAGCAGCAAGCCGATCCCCGTCACCAGGGAAGGCAGTTGGCTGTAGAAGGCCAAATTGACGCGATGGCTCAGTAGCGTGTCCTGGGTGAAGATATCTTCCGCGCGGCGGGTGCTGAAAATGCGTGGTTCCACGAACCAGGGGACATGCTCCAGGATCAGCGTCTTGCGGAATTGACCCCAGGGCTGCCGAAACATGGGCTCTTTTTGCATGGCCGTTTCGAGGGTAGTCAGGTCGTCGCAATCAATCCGTTTGGGTGCTGATGTCGATTGCCCAGCCGGGGCCGTGAGTCCCACCAGCGCGCGACTCGTGAAGCGCTCACGATCCAAGTCTCCGCGCTCATTCGCCAGGGTGGTCAGCATCGGTCGTACTCGATCAAACGGCTGTTGTGCGCCGGATATTTCCCTGCGTAGCCGCACGACTTGCCAGAGGAAGAAGAGCACGATCCCAAACGACCCAAGCCAGCTCAACATCGGGCTTTGGGGCCCTCCGAAGAAGGAGGCATCACGGCTCAAAAACTCCCACAGACTGAACGTATCGATCATCGCATCCTCAGTTCATGCACGACGGGCTCCTTTGCGCTTCAACGTCAGGCAAAGCCCACTCAACTTTCGTGCCGCGTATCACAGAGGAGGAATCTCTCAAAAGTCCCTCAATTTGTCTGCTGTGTGGAATTTGAACATCGGTTGCCAGGCAAAGAATGCCGGTGATGTCGGCACATTTGGCCCCTCTGAGTGCAGAAAGTCCCGACAGGCTGTCCGGTATGCATGGAGAGCGGTGGCACCTTGACAAAATACCTGTACTAACGTACCTCCACCAGTCATTCTGTGGCTTGCGAGCCACAATGTTCCGGACCTGGGCAGGACAAGGATTTCATCCGCTATGCGAACATGCTGTCCAAATCGCCCATCAGTCCTTGCCTTTCCTTCAGGATGCGCGGCTTCTTTCTTTCAAACGGTCACCGGTCGATAGCGAGGCAGGATCTCATACCCATGACACAGATACTGAAGCGTCAGCCTCGGTGGGTGCCTATCACGATTGTGCTTGGAACGGTGACGGCCTATGAGCTGGCATTTGCGTCCCTGCATCAGCTGGTTGGTGATGGTATGGCCGTATTCACCGTAATCCCGGTGGCCGTGGCAGGATGGCTGTTGGGGGCTCGTGCTGGCCTTGTTGCCGGACTGCTCGGGAGTACGCTGAATATCATGAACTTCACGCTAGTGGGAGAGAACGGGTGGGAGGTTGTAATTAGTTGGTGGCCGTCCGTGCTCGCAAGTCTCGCGCTTGGTGTGATGGCAGGCTGGGCAGGCGAACGTGCAGCCCATGCCACACGAGAGTCTCGTGAGGCGAATCAAGAACGGGATAAGTTTTTCGACCTCTCCATGGATCTTCTCTGCATCGCGGGGACCGATGGCTATTTCAAACGGCTCAATCCGGCATGGGAACGAGCGCTGGGGTTCAACCGAGAAGAATTGTGCTCAAAGCCCTTTATGGAGTTCATTCATCCCGATGACCGTTCTCGTACGCAAGACGTCATGGAGAAGCTGTCGCGCGGGGAGCCGGCCATCAACTTCGACAATCGATATCGGTGCCGTGATGGGTCCTATCGATGGCTGACCTGGATTACTCCGGCTCCGGAACAGGAGCCGCCGATGTTTTACGCGGCCGCTCGCGACATCACCGAACGCAAGCGGATCGAAGAGGCGTTGCGCGAGAGCGAGGAGCGGTACCGGCGCCTCACTGACGCCACGTTCGACGGCATTGCCATTCACGATCAAGGGATCATGATCGAAGCCAGTTCAGGTTTGGAACGGATGTTCGGGTATGGCCCGGGAGAACTCATTGGGAAGCATGTGCTGGATCTTGTCGCCGACGAATCCCGCGAGATGGTCATCGCCAATATGAAGCAGGGAGGGCAAGGTCCTTACGAATCCGTGGGACGGCGTAAAGACGGCTCGATATTCTACGGAGAAGTCGTCGTTAAACCCTGCCGGTATAAGGGGCGGGATCTCCGCCTCGTGGCGGGCCGCGACATTACCGAGCGCAAGCAGATGGAACAGGCGCTGCGGCAGTCGAACGATGAGTTGGAACAGCGGGTGGCTCAGCGAACGCAAGAACTTTTGGTGGCGAACGACGCCCTTTGCCACGCCCGAGCATGGCAGCGCGACTTGATCGAAGCGATCCCGGGGATCGTGTGGGAGTGCAACGCGCGGACCTGGCGGTTTTCGTTCGTCAACCACCAGGCTGAATTGGTGCTCGGCTATCCCGTGCAGCGCTGGATCGATGAGCCGGACTTTTGGCAAACGCACATTCACCCGGATGATCGAGACTGGGTCATCGAGTATTGCCTCGCATCTTTACGGGACACACGCAAATACTCGTTCGAATACCGGATGATTGCCGCCGATGGACGAACCGTGTGGCTCCAGGACATTGTGACGGTAGAGATTGACGAGCAGGGCCCGGCAATTCTGCGGGGCATCATGTTGGACATCACCGAGCGCAAGCGGGCGGAGGAGGCATTGCGGGACAGCGAAGCGCGCTTCCGGAGCCTGTTCGAGGAGGTGCCGATCGCCTATCAATCGCTGGACATTGAGGGGCGTTTTATCGATGTCAACAAGGGGCTCTGTACGTTGCTCGGGTACTCCCCTGATGAGCTGCTGGGCATGCCGTTCGAAGACTTCTGGCCTCCCGACGCGCGTGTGTTGTTTCCTGCAGGATTTAGCAATTTCAAGCGAAGCGGCGGCGTCACCAATCATCTCAGACTCAGGAGAAAGGACGGAAAGGAAATCGCCGTCATTCTGGAGGGACGCGTCCAGCGCGACTCGAAGGGAAACTTTCTGAGGACTCACTGCATCCTGACTGACATTACAGATCAAAAGCTGATTGAGGAGAACCTGCGCCATTCAGAGGTCTTTATCAACTCCGTACTCGAAAACCTTCCCAGCATGATTTTTGTGAAGGATGCAAAGAGCCTGCGTTTCTTGCGTTTCAATATGGCAGGGGAAGAGTTGCTGGGCTATCGCCGGGATGAACTCCTGGGCAAGAACGACTATGATATCTTCCCGAAAGAGGAAGCCGACTTTTTTACAGCCAAGGATCGGGAAGTCCTGCGGAGCGGCTCTCTGCTGGATATTCCGGAAGAGCCCATTCAGACGAAAGATAATGGATTACGGTTTCTCCATACGAAGAAGATCCCCATCTGCGGCACCGATGGCACGCCACAGTATCTATTGGGCATCTCGGAGGACATCACCGATCGCAAGCAGGCGGAGGAAGCACTTCAGCAGAACGAAGCTCGACTAAATGCAGCGCAGCGCATCGCGCATATTGGAAGCTGGGATCTGGACTTGGTCGAGAATATACTCACTTGGTCCGATGAAATTTACCGTATCTTCGAGATCGACTCCGCGCATTTTGGAGCTTTCTATGCGGCCTTCCTTGAGCTGGTGCACCCTGACGACCGCCAATTTGTCAACGAGTCCTATACTGAATCGGTCGCCAACAGGACTTGTTATAATATCGAGCACCGGCTGCTCATGTCCGACGGGCGGGTCAAGTTCGTTCACGAGCAATGCGAGACGTTTTATGCGCCGGATGGCCGCCCGACTCGCTCGATCGGTACGACTCAAGACATCACCGATCGCAAACAGGCGGAAGAGGCATTGCGAAAGAGCGAAGAGCAGCTTCGCAAAGTGCTGGAAGAGCGGGAGCAGCTTTCCCAGGACCTCCACGACAATATCATCCAAACCATCTATGCGATCGGTATGGGCCTTGAGGAATGTCGCTATCTCTTTCAAGAAGATCATCAGGCGGCCGACAAGAAGCTGGAGCATGCCGTCGTCTGCTTAAACAGAGTCATTTCAGACGTGCGGATGTATATCGTATGGGACAAGCATGACGAGATCAGTGGGCAGCAGTTCTGTGCGAAGCTGACCGAGCTGGCCGTGACCATGGAGAGCATACAGGGGGTTCATTTTTCTCTCGATCTCGCGGTGGAAGCCGCCAGGCGGTTGACTCCGTTGGGCGCGTTTCATATTCTTCACATCGTGCAAGAGGCGATGGGCAACAGCCTTCGCCACTCAAAAAGCCGCAGCGGTCACGTCTCCCTGCAGATGAAAAATGGGCGCATCTGCCTTGAGGTCACCGACGAGGGTGTCGAGTTCAATTTCACGGACGTTGTCGGACAGGGGCATGGGTTACAGAATATGACTGCGCGAGCGCACAAGCTTGGCGCGAATTTTCAGATCATCTCAAAGCCTGGATCGGGGGCTCAGATTCTCGTCGAACTCCCGCTGGAGGATCAGCATGCTCGCGCAAGCAGTTAAGCCGGTTCGTTTGCTCCTTGTGGACGACCATGAGGTGGTCCGTATGGGCCTGGACACGTTGTTCCGCAGAGCGGGGACGGTTCAGGTGGTGAGTGAGGCGAACTCTGTCGCGTCTGCCGTCACCGAGGCGATCCGTCTCCGACCGGACATTGTCCTGCTGGATCTCCGCTTGCCTGACGGCAGTGGCATCGAAGCCTGCCGGGAGATTCTGGGGACATGTCCCGACACACATGTCGTCTTTCTCACGTCGTTCGCGGATGAGCATGCGGTGTTGTCGACCACGTTTGCCGGTGCGAAAGGGTATCTCTTGAAAACGATCGGGGGGACAGCCTTGGTTCAGGCCATTCACGCCATAGCCGGCGGGCAGTCCATTCTCGATCCCGCGGTGACTGAGTCTGTCCTCGCTCGGATGCGATCCCTTTCGACGATGGACGCCAATGGCCAAAATGTCATGTTGTCTCCCCAAGAGCGACGAATCTTGCCCTTGGTCGCCGACGGGAAGACCAACAAGGAAATTGCCGTCGCCCTCGGCCTGAGCGATAAGACCATTAAAAGCTATCTTTCCAACATCTTTGATAAGCTTCAAGTCACCAGCCGCACACAAGCCGCCGCCATGTTCATCAAGCAGCACTCAAACTAACTCCATTCGGCGGTAGTGAATACCGCCGAAAAACATCCGCACCCACAGCCTCCCGCCGATACCGCGTTCCTCATTTCTGACCGATAATGCTGGGAGGTGGGGATCTGATCTATGGTCTTGGCCGCAAGAGCCATGTGTGGCGAAATCAACCAGAGAGTCGTCATTAGCTGATGGCGACGATTCTTCTGATTGCTGAAGAAGGGATACTGCTTGAGCAGCTCGATGCCGCATTACGCCTGTTGGGGCATACGGTCACCCTCGCAACCGAGGGACAGACGGGGTGGATGCTCTTCGAGTCAACGCATCCGAACATCACCATTCTGAGTCTCGACGTTGCAGTAGCTGCTGGGATCGATCTGCTCCGGAAGCTGCGGGCAGCCGATTCTGAAGCGGTTGTTATCGGGTTAACAGGGGATGAAACTGGTGAGCAGTATCGTGCAGCCCGTGAGTTGGGCGTCAGCGTGGTACTTCAGAAGCCGTTCATGCCGGCGGATCTGGCCCTGGCCATTCGCCAGGTGTCACCATCGGCTGACTCTGCTGGTCCAAGTGGCTGCCCAATGGCCTCTGTCCTTGTCGTCGATGATGAGGTGCTGATCCTGCAACTCCTTCGCAAGACGCTCGAAGGGGCTGGCTACAAGGTCTGGGAGGCATTGACCGGGAATGAAGGTCTGCGACAGGTCTGTGCACAGCCTATTGATGTGGTGATCACCGATATCCTGATGTCAGATATGGATGGTCTGGAGATGATCGGGGAGCTGCATCGGAACTTCCCGAAAATCCGAATCATCGCGATATCCGGCGGAAGCAAATATTTGGATTACTGTGCCGTCGCCAAGATGTTGGGTGCCCACGAGACACTGAACATGCTCGGCGGCCGCCTGTACTACGTGGTGCAGCAGCCGAACCTGGTGCACAACTACCTCCTCG
>JANYAJ010000131.1 GCA_025361385.1 Nitrospira sp. | reverse complement strand
CCCTGGCCTTTCGATCCCCGAAGCGGCCAAGGTGTTGCAGGTCCAGGACCAGTTGCTTATGACCTTCCCGGAAGTGGAACGGGTGTTCGGCAAGATGGGGAAGGCCCCAACAGCCACCGATCCGGCTTTTGTCGGAATGGCCGAGATCACGGTGTCGCTCAAACCGGAAGCGCACTGGCGACCCGGCATGACCTGGGATCGTTTATTAGATGAGATGGATGCCAAACTGCGCATTCCAGGATTCCCGAACATCTGGTGGATGCCGATCCAGACCCGTACTGAGATGATCACGACCGGCGTTCGGAGTCCCGTCGGGATTAAAGTCCTGGGGCCGGATCTGAAGATGATTGAGAAAATCGGAATAGACATTGAGCAGGTCCTGGCGAGCGTGCCAGGCACCAAGAGCGCATTCGCGGAACGGCTCAACGAAGGGTACTACCTGGATCTGATCGTGAACCGACGCGAAGCCGCCCGCTACGGCCTGACGGTGGGAGACGTACAAGCGGTGATCACCACAGCCATCGGAGGAGACACCGTGACGACCACGGTCGAAGGGCGGGAACGGTATCCAGTCAATGTCCGCTACAAACGCGAGCTGCGCGATGACCCTGACCGGCTCAAGAGGGTGCTGATCCCCACGTCAAGCGGGGCGCAGATTCCGCTCGGACAAATTGCAGATCTCGTCATCACTCAGGGGCCGACGTCGATCGCGGATGAGGCAGGGGCGCTGGCCGGTCTGGTGTCGGTCGCGGTCAGTGGGCGCGACCTGCGCGGCTATGTCCTGGACGCCCAACGAGCGGTCCAAAACCGGGTGACAGTACCCCCTGGGTACCGGCTGGTCTGGACCGGTCAGTACGAGCATCTGATGCGGGCCGAAGAACGGTTAAAGCTGCTCGTTCCCGTGACCCTGGCTGTGATCCTTTTGCTCCTGTACCTCAATTTCCGATCCCTCGCGAAATCGCTGATCGTGTTGCTGTCCGTCCCCTTCGCCGCGATCGGAGCCATCTGGTATCTCGACTATCTGGGCTACAACCTCAGCGTGGCGGTCTGGGTGGGCATCATCGCCCTGGCCGGCGTGGCAGCGGAAACGGGTGTGGTGATGCTCGTCTATCTCGACGAAGCCTATGAGCGGCGAGTGCGCGAAGGCCGTATGACGACCGTTCACGACCTGCGCGAAACCATCATGGAGGGCGCAGTTCAACGGGTCCGGCCCAAGATGATGACCGTCGCAGCGATTATGGGCGGATTGCTCCCGATCATGTGGACGACGGGCACTGGCGCCGATGTCATGAAACGGATTGCGGCACCGATGATCGGCGGCATGGTGAGCTCAACGATCCTGACGTTGCTGGTGATCCCCGTGCTCTATGCCCTCTGGCGTGGGAGGTCTGTGTCGATCGGGGCTCCGCCCCGGCTCACCGATACCGACCTTTCTCGGCAAGAGCAGGAAGGCCTCAGCGTTCCCGAGCGGCGACTCATATGAAGTGTGGTGAGCAGGATAGAAGACAGGAGAAAACAAAGGGGTCGGTAATCTTTGTTTTACAACCTGGCGCGCGCGATAGGTGGCGTATCCGTTTTCAGACATCCCCACACGTTGAGCCGCCGAGAAGAAGCTGACCGCTACATTTTCCTCCAAAAAATATAGCTTACCGTTACGATGTGCCGTCGGTTGCAGGAGACGGAGCTTGGCGAAGCGTGAAGGGGACAGGTTTGTAGGCTTTTCTACGTTTCTCTCTAGGGTGGCTTACTTTACCCCTGACTGCGCGCGTCCAACGAGGGGAGTCATTGGGCCGCTCCATCTCCGAAAGGGATAAGGAGGGCACCTGTAACGTGCGACAAATCCAGGCTGAATCATGCCTGAACTGCGTGGTGCATGGGGCATGCTTTCGCGACTAAGCTCGATGATTCAATCACTGCTTGTTGCAGGCAACTTTCCACAGGGTGGATCCTAGCGTGCCTGGTCTCACTGGTTCCCACTGCTGTTCCTCCATGTTGCGATAGACTACTTTACCGCTTGCCTCATTACCCGAGAAGTCCATGATGGCGAGTATTCGACTTTGCCATGCCTTGCAGTTGAATTCGCCTTGTGTCTTGGTGGACCGTAACGGTCCGCCCCGACCTGTTTGGGTGATCTTTGAGTCGTACAAGATCCACGCCTCCGCGAGATCCCCTTTCCTCTGAATGGTATCGGGGTCGACGGATACGGTCGTAGCCATTTGGCTGATTTCATACACCAGCGTCCACTCGGCTATCGCTGGTGCGCTATTGAGGAGTATCAGGGGCAGTATCAGCAGTAGTCGTTTCATCGGAGGCCTCCTCGAGTACGGCATGGCCACAAGACTGTTCATGCCGGCTTGAATGGTGCGATCTGCTTCCGGGGCTGTCCCACAGATCGCGCATAGGAACGTCTGGCCGAGGCGAACACCTCCTCGGTAACCCCGTCGGCTCCCCCATACTGGAGCGGTACGTATCTCTTGAATCGGTGATCGTTACGCATGACAAATCCGGCCTTCGATCTTCTTTCACCATCGATCACGGTTGCTTGCCAAGCGTTCCTTGGCGTCATGGTCGATGTGTCTGCATTTACGAGGTTCTGGAGGAATGCGACTGCGCCAGTATTTTCCTGCTTAAGAGGATGACAGAGCAAATTGCATTCCCCTCGCAACGGACGGGCGATGATCGGGGACCTTGGGAGGGAAGCTCACACTATCAGGAGGTTGGAGAAACCTCCTGGATAAGCTTGGCTGAGGATCGCAGTACTCCAACTCAATCTATTCTATATCGCACTAGGCGGCTTGAGCGAAAACGCTCATGTTAAAGGCTGGCAAAAGCAGAAAGGAGCAGGGGCAGGGCTCGTCATTCTTCGCGTCGAGCCTTCCATCGACAGGTTGCCTGGAAGCAGGGTCAGGACTCCCACAGTTGCATGTGTGCTACGACGAGGATTGTGAGGGGACGGCTCCGTTGCTTGATGGTTGGAGGTGAGTCGCACGTAAGGGTCCTGTTCTGTGGCAAGCCAGAAGTTCTGCCTTGTCTTGGTTCGTCGTTCCATCGCATCAGATCTGCCACCGCGTTTTAGAGAATCACTTCGCAGGGTTGCAGGAAGGCTTTGAGTGGGACCTCCAGCCCCTGTTGTTCTTCAATCAGTCTCGCATGGAGCCCCTTCAGGGCGTTCACCAGTGTGGTCATCCTGGCATCGTCAAGTGTCACCAGGTAGAGCGTATTGCGGTCTGTCCATTCATGTCTTCCGGAGACGGCACCAGTCTCGCCGCTGCCACCAGCTCCTGTGATCACCGTGTATCCCTTGATCTCCAGGTCGGTAAACAGCAATCGAATGTAGTCTTCAAGGTTTTCCCTACAGACGAGGGTCAGCATTTTCATATGATCTACTCCTTTATTGAGAGATTTTCTGTTCTCTGTTCCTCTCTTGGCAGGGCACTTGGTCGCTCCCCAAATGTTTCGCCGACCGTGACTAGGGATATCCCCTGTATGTATTATACTCCCCCTGTATAGCTCATAATCGTACGTGAGCGCGATTCTTCTGCTTGAATGTAGCCCTTTCCCTACGAAACTGCATATCGGTTGCGTAGCAGACCGATAAATATTCGATTAATCCTTTATTGTTATGATTGCGTGGTGGCATCAGGCTTGCTCCTACTTCTCGTGGAAGAGCGGGCCTATTCATCAGCATTGAAGAATCGACATTATGAAAGTCCTCTGTGCATGGTGCGAGGAAGAAGGGAAGCAGGCACTCATCGGTGGGACCGAATCCGATCCCTGTGGGATGGCCACCCATGGTATTTGCCGTCAGCACGAAGTGGCGCTCTTGAAGCAGATTGCCGTTCTTGCTCGCAAGCTGAAACAGAAGGATCGGGAGCCCGTCTTGTATGGTAGGGCGCGTGGGGGAGGGGCCGTGATCACGGCAGTCCATTCCCGCAAGTTGAACCTGCCGGGACGCTGACGGCTATTGTCTTGTCTCTTCACACACCGATTGTCACTAGCCTGTGTCGCTCACAGAGCTTCCTGTGATCCAGATTCATTTTTCAGCGGGCCTTCCTGTAACTCCTGCTGCACGGCTTTCAGCAATTCGGTCATCTCAAGGGGTTTCTTCATTGTTCGATGCGCACCTAGGAGTTTGGCCACTTCGAGGAGGTTGGGCTCTCCTGCGCCGCCAGTCAGGGCGATGATCTTTACGTGAGGCGATTCGCGCCGTAAGGTCATCGTGACCTCCAACCCGTCACTATCCGGCATGAGCAGGTCCGTGATCACGAGCGCAACGGGAGTCTGTCGGAACTGCCGGAGTCCTTCACGCCCATTAGCCGCATCTATGACGAAGTACCCGGCTTCTTCCAGTACCCGGCGGAGGAGGGCACGGATTTGGTCGTTGTCGTCAATGAGGAGGATGGAGGGAGGATTCACCGTGAGGTCTTTCGAGATGTCATGGGCGGTTCTCGAGCGGAAGAAGCATCTGCTATGTTGAAGAGTTGGACGTGACGAGCAGCCGCTTCAGAGCGTCTCCCAGACGATGCAGCGAGAATTCTTTTTTGACGAACTCGGCCACTCCCAGCGCACGGACTTTCTGTTCCGTCTCAGGAGTCCCGGCACCCGTCAAAATGATCACCGGCTTCTTGGAATCGAAACTACGGATCTGTTGCAAGACTGTGAGCCCATCCATCCCGGGCATTTTTAGATCAAGCACAATGACATCGGGCTGTTCGCGGCGTAAGAGCTCCAGGCCCTTCTGGCCACTCGCAGCCAGTACAACGTCATATCCCTTCCGTTGGAGTAATGTGTCAAGCAGATCACGGATGCCCTGCTCATCATCGATCACGAGTATTTTGGCCAAGGGACACCTCCGCTTGAATTAATCGTACTAAGGCTATCAGAAGATGGCGCTTGGGGGACCTGGGGAGTTAACTGGCTCGGTTTTACGTAAGACAACGGACTACTTCTGTAAAATACAAGGAGGTCCTTATGTGATGGGCTGGCGCAGGATGCTGAGACAGTCGGCTAGCAGAAGACGGTCGTTGCTCATATCTCGTGAAACGCAACTCGTTTCCGGATAGGAGTTGATGGCTGAAAACCGGCAGCTGATAGCGGTGGTCGCGAGAGACGAACGACGGAGGAAGAGGACGGTCTATTTGATCCGCTGTTCCGTGGGCGTTGGAGCGAAGAGCGTAGTGGCCCCATTCGTTTGCACAGCAGGCCGAGATTTTCAGGTCGCGCCCGGCGGCTATCTATGCTGCCAGTTTACCCGTCGGCAGCATCACGGCATGGGCCTTATCCGGTATTTGCCAGTTCAGGCTCGAAGGGAGTCTCGCTCGGTGACATCATTCTCTCGCGTGAGCGGTCCAATCTTGGCAGGTGCGGTCTTCAGATCAACCGGCGGTCGGCGGTTCCGTCGCGCGGCTCCACCGCCAATGATCTCGACGCTCGTTCGCTGAGTTGCTGTTTCCTTTTGGGAATCTGATGAGAATGTACCTCAACCCGCTGCGCCATTTCATCGCCCAGGAGGGCCATCAACGGCAGCAGATCCTCCTCCTATCAGCTTGTTCAAATTTCCGAGGCCACTTCTGAGCCTTACGCGCAATTAAGGCGTATCAAACCGTACATCGTACACCGCATCGAAATTATGCCGGGAAGGAAGGGGACATAAATATTAACGGGTCAGAAGAACCGTCCTCTTGATGGGTTGGGAGGCCTTTAGCCTGTTCCGGTAGGAGAGTGGTCGCAGGAGTCGATACAGGACGATCTATAGGGCCGCAGAATGTGTACGGCTTTCCAATTGCTGCCGGATGAGGGCAATCATTTTTTCGTGACTAAACGGTTTTAACAGAAAGGGCACATCACTCAGGTCGATGCCATTGTTGGCGAGTGAGGCTTTGGAATTGGTCGACATCATGATCGTCCGGAGTCTCTTGCGTTTAGCGGTGAGACTCTTGACGAGGATATGGCCGTTCACCCGGGAAGAATCTCCTTTCTCAGTTTTTAATCGAAAGGCTGGTGGCTGCAACAGCACATCGACTAACGCAACGTGAATATCCCCCACATGTTTCGCACAGATAGCCATGGCTTCCGTACTGCCTGAGGCCTGTAAGACGTTGAACCCATCTCGTGCCAGCAATGTGTTGCAGAGGTGAAGCATGGCAGGATCATCGTCGACGAGCAGGATCGTGTATCGACCTGCCTGAGGACTGAGAGGAGCCTGAGATATCGACGTGGCCTCATCCTCGAGGGTGTCCAGGGTCAATTCAGTGAGGCGTAGTTGATCGTTGTGCGGCAACTGAATGAATTCGACGCCGAACGAGGTGTCGTTAGTCCAGCGCACTCGCGCCAGGGTCACATTCACCGGTTGAGCCGAGTCAGGCAGATAGATGCGCAGAGTCAAATAGACGCCAGGGGAAAGGCCCTGGGTACTCTCCACGCTGCATCCCGTGACATTCAAGTCAGTAGAATGGCCTTCGCCGTTGACCTCATGACCGGAGGCGCCTCCTTCGAATTCGACCCGGACACGAAGAAGCACGCGGGTCTTTCGAGATTGTATGTTGTGAGATTCCATCTTCTGGAACGCGAAATCTTATGTGGTCTGGAGGCACCCTATACGTGTGATCGAGACACGACACGCACGCAGAGGTTCTATCATGACACCGCGACTCGATTAGGTGCGTTCACA
>JANYAJ010000104.1 GCA_025361385.1 Nitrospira sp. | reverse complement strand
CCAGCTTCGGAGGCGTCGCCCAGATGTTGGCGCGGCACAAAGACGATATCGTTTTCCTCCAACGCAAGATTCCTCGTCATATCGCCATAGGTAAACATGCGCGCGAGATCGGCCATCAACATATTCGGCTTTGAGAGGTCGCCGCCTCGGATCACCCGAACTTCTTCCATCAAGGCTGTTTCATGATACATGTCGACTGCGGCAAGGGCCTGTAACACGGTCATATGTCTCGACATGGGAACCATCCCGGGTTTCTTCACATCCCCGAACACGAAAACACGCTTGACCTTTAAGACCTTTTTCTTCAGCAACACTTGCACACGCGGCTGTTTCATGTAGGGAATCGCCGCTTCCTGAACGCGGGCTTCCGCCACGGCCGCAGTCATGCCTCCGACATCCACTTCCATGAATCCCACGGAAATTTTTCCGTTCTCCCGGACCACGCTGGAGAACTTCTCTTCGCCGGCACCGCGACGAATCACCACCTCGAGCGTGTCACCAGTTTCGACGGGCGTTTCCGCAGTCGGGACGGTTTCATCGGCATAGACATCTCCCTTCGGCAACGGCGGGACCACCGAGCCAGAAGAACTGATGGCCGATGGAGGCAACGAAGAACTCGCCGGATTATGGCATCCAATGAACGCCATCGCGAGAATCGAGCTAGCTCCTAGAAGACCTATGAGATGCCGGGGTATGAGCTGTTGCACCTTCTCATCTCCTCATGTTTTATCGCGACTCAACCGATAAGGAACCGAGAGGCATCACTTCCACAATGTGAAGGGACGTGTCGGCCCGCAAGTCCACTGTCTTTGATAACGATGACTGACCAGAGAGAGCCTGTTGTGAGATCTGTAAAATCGGGCGCAGCGGGTACTGCCGATTCAGCTGAAACACGACCCCGGTTTCCCCGGTATTCAAGCGAACGGCCGTGCCTAAGGGGTAGATCGAGAGTTGATCGATCAACGCCTTCAGGAGATGATGCGGAAACACCGTTTTGCCTTCGACGAGCAACGTACGAATTGCCCGGTGAGGGGACCCCCCACTTCGATTGGGCCGCGCACTCATCAACGCATCAAACACGTCTGCCAGCCCGATGATGAGCGCGACTTCATCGATCTGGCTCCCGGCTAACTGACTTGGATAGCCGCTGCCGTCCCATCGCTCATGCTCTTGCAAGATGATCTTTCCTGCCCATGGATAGGCATCTCCTACATCCTTGAACAGGCGGGCTCCATGCTGTGGGTGCTCCCTCATCTGCTTACGCTCTTCCTCGGTCAACGTCCCAGGCTTATACAGAATCGAGTCCGGCAGGAGAAACATGCCGAGATCGTGCAGCAATCCGGCCAAAGCAACCCGTTCGAGCTTCGCAGGCTCATACCGAAGTGCTTCCGCAATCTTCACACTCACAATTGCGACGTTTACGGCATTCTTGACGAGATAATCACCGGCCTCTTGCTGCAGAACGGTCTGGACCAGCTTGTCATGAGCGCCGATAGACGCCACGATACCGGATGCGATTCTGGCCATTTCATCAAGTGACCAAGGCTGTCCCGCCTGGACCGCTCGTTTGACTCCCTGGAGTTCCAGGCATGCCCGCTGATACCAATTGATCGCAGGAACAGACGATGCCGGTGTGGAGGGTAAAATAGGAAGACCGGTCGGCGCAATCGAATGAATGGAACTTTTCGCATCAGGACCAAGGGCGCCCGGACTCGACTGTCCTCGAAGAAGATCGGTTAACCTCGTCACGTTTCTCCCGGCCTCTCTCATGCTCAAATATGCCACATGCGGCTAACGGCTATTCGCCCGTCTCCCGACGGGAAAAGGCGTGACTGGCTTCTCTTCCATTTTGGCAAACTCTCGTTCCAACATTGCCCTGATGAAGCCACTGGTGGTGTAGCCCTGCTGTTTCAGGTTATCGAGCTGGGTTTTGAGGTCGAGCGGTAACTGAATCACGATGCGTACGAGTTTTGGCATACCCTAGCTCCCTTAAAAATAGACACACAGATCCTAAGCCACCACGAATGAATGCACATGCTATGCCTTGATAGCAGATGATGAAAAATGAACAAAATTGGAGTCTTATGCTATGAAGACTTCCCTGAGGGTAAGGAAAGGGACGAAATTCGTCTTGCCAGGACGTGAAATGTGCAATCTCTCATGCTCGGACCGACCTGAGAGTCAGCAGCAATGGTCATGTGGGGGTGACCTTCACGCCATCCGGCAAGGTACGCATTACCCATCGTGCCACTGAGTCCACAGCCGAGTCCAATTCGTCCGTTCACATGCCCACAGGCATGAGGCGCTGTTCGTCGGTTGCCACACCAAGTCGCGTGTTCGATGCACATGAAGCGCCGCCTCAGAGATTCCTCCGTCAAACCACACCCCACCGTCTTGATCCGTTCGCAACACCATACTCCCTTCCTCCACATACGCAGCAAGAACGGTGGCAGCCGGGTGTCTGTAAGAATTATGGCGACCAGCTGAGAATACCGCATACTGAGGATGTACCGAGGCCAGCCACTCACGATTCAACGAACTCACCGCTCCGTGATGCGGTACCTTGAGAATCTCTATCGGATCATAAGGCCTCGCGCTCCTCATCCTGGCCAAACCATCTCGTTCAACATCCGCGGCAAAAAGCATCGTGTGGCTACCGCACGTCAGATGCGTGACCACAGAACGATTATTCAGGCCATGTCCACCAGAGGAGCGATCGTGAAGCGTCACACCAACTGCCTCATCGACTAGTGGGTTGAGGACCACCATTCGACAGGGACCGGACGATACAATTTCCTGTCCCTCATTGGCCATCTGCTCTTGCAACCCTCGACCGCTCAATGACTGCTCCAAGCGGTGATAAAACAATTCTTCTCTTGTCTCGCCCAAGCCCCAATAGTTCTTTACGCTGAAATGGCGGATCACCCAGGCCAGCCCTCCGACATGATCCAGTTGAGGATGTGTACCAATCACATGGTCGATGGTACGAATTCCTCTGTTCCAAAGGAACGGAGCCACGACCCCGCGGCCCATATCGAATCGCTCATACGTCGCCCCCCCATCGATCAAAACGACCTGACCGTCTGGCAGCTCGATGACCGCGCTATCACCCTGGCCGACATCAAGAAACGTGACTCGGAAGCGGTCCCCATCAGGAAACATCCGTGGAGACCAGGCCCACCAGAGCAATACCAGCAGCGCTCCGGCACCGATACCCCATCGTATTGCCACCAGGCCTACTCGTTGCCACAACAACACAAGACATCCATAGAACAGTGCTATGGTAAGCACCGAGGGAGCCTCCACATGCCATTCCCCACCAGGTAGTATTGACACCAAACGAACCGCATCCACGAAGGATTCGAGTAACCACTGATTCAGCGGAGCCATGGGCAGCTCCGTTCCCCCGACCACGATATGCCAGACGCCTGCGGCCAGTCCGATTGGAACCAGCAGAATACCCATCACCGGAACGGCCAATATATTGGTGAAGACACCGAGCCAGGGCAACTGATTGAAGTAGTAGGCCACAAGAGGAAGCGTGACCAGGGTGACCACTCCACTCATCAACATCGAGTCTCTCCCCCATTGAACGCAGGTCTTCAGGAGCGACGGCGCAGCTGGCAGCTCCTCTATGTCGGCAGCGCTGTGTCGAGAGAGCCACCCGGCAATGGCGATGACAGACACAAACGAGAGCTGAAAAGAAATATCGAATAGCGCCTGAGGGTCGTGCAACAGGATCACAACTGCAGCGGCAGAGAGGGCATGGAACAGACGACGCTCCTGGCCAAGCCAGATCGCACTCAGCCCCACAGCCACCATCAACAGCGAGCGCATCGTTGCCAACTCCGCCCCGGCCAAGCAGGCATAGCCAGCCACTGGAATAATGGTGCCTACCGCAGCCACGCGAGTCGGCGTGATGCGCCGGGACAGCGCCAGCAACCAATCAGCGGGCAACAGAATCACGCCCCATCTGACCACCGCGAAGATGAGCAGTGCGACAAGGCCCAAATGACTTCCGGAAATTGACAGGAGATGGACCGTCCCGGTTACCATGAACTGATCGCGCAAACCTGGGTCCAAGTACCCCCGATCACCGATGATGATGCCGAGATAGAGCCCCAGTGCCGGTTGTGGAATGGTCTGCAGCGCGGCGAGCCGG
This sequence comes from Nitrospira sp., assembly GCA_025361385.1. GTDB lineage: Bacteria > Nitrospirota > Nitrospiria > Nitrospirales > Nitrospiraceae > Palsa-1315. The sequence goes on along the minus strand of JANYAJ010000104.1, from coordinate 3,006 downwards.
ATACCACTCCTCCACCGATCGAACTGATTCCAGATCGCCCACCAAGCATGCGCGCGCCCAGACTCAAGAAGCTGCACCGCCTCAGTTCCCGTCACCGTACCGGTGACATCGATCCCTTGGTGCTCAAGATAGACCGCATAATCGAATCCGCCAGGATTCAATGACCCGCTTGGAGGACGCAACCGAGTCTGAGAACGGATCCGATCCCCTTGAAAGAAGAGTCGATCAGGAGTCCGCCAGGTCAACCGAACATGCCTGCTTACTCCTGAATCTCCCACAGAATCATCCGGCTTGACGATCATCACCAGTCGATCAGGCGACTGTTGCACCGGTGCCACGATACGGCCGATCACTTGGGTCATCGTATCGGAAGGGGGATCGACCATCGGAGCATGCACAGGCAGGTGTACGGCTAGACTCCAATAGACAACGCCTGCTAAGAGCGCCCCGTAGAGCCCTATCGCCTGAGGACTGGAGAGTCGATTGACACGTTCGACGAGAGTGCTGCCACAGGCAGCGAGAAAGAGGAGGCATGAAACGGACAGAGGGAAATAGGAAACACGAGATCCGACAAAGAGCCCGATAATGAAAGCGACAGTGAGGGACGGCAGCATGAGCCTCCCTCAACAAGAATTGGGGAAGACGGCAACTTTACCCTAAATGCGTCTTGACGACGTCGACCAGCCGATTGGCCACATCACGAATGGTGTCGTCACGTTCCCCTTCGACCATCACCCGCAACAACGATTCGGTCCCGGAGTAACGCACCAATACGCGTCCGCTACCATTGAGCTGCTGCTCACTGTCACGAATAGCCTGTTGCAATTCTGGAACTGTATCGAGTTTCGGTTTCTTGGTCACCTTCACATTGAGCAATACTTGTGGCACTGCCGTCATGGCTTTGGCCAATTCTGACAACGGCTTGCCCGTGCGCTTCATCAACGATAGAACTTGTAATGCCGAGAGTAACCCGTCACCGGTCGTATTATGATCGAGGAAGATGAAATGGCCCGACTGCTCCCCTCCGAAGTTATACCCCTCAGAGGACATCCGTTCGAGTAAATATCTGTCACCGACGGCAGTCCGCGCGAGCGTAATACCGGCTTTCGTCATAGCAAGCTCCAGTCCGAAGTTGCTCATGACGGTTCCCACCACCGTTTGCTTCGCCAACTGGCCCTGACTATGAAGGTCCAGCGCCAACATCGCCATGATGTGATCGCCATCCACAACAGCCCCCTGTTCGCAGACGAAAATGGCGCGATCGGCGTCCCCGTCCAAGGCGATTCCAATATCGGCTCCCTGCGCACGAACGACCTGCTGCAGCAGTTGTGGGTGGACGGCTCCACAGCCGGCATTGATATTCATCCCGTCTGGTTTATCACCGATCACCTCGACCTTCGCCCCGAGCTCTCGCAACACCTTTGGCGCGACCTTATAGGCTGCGCCATTCGCACAATCGACCACCACTTTGATTCCCTGAAAGTCGAGCTCCTTCGGCAACGAGCGCTTGACGAACTCGATATACCGCCCCTCAGCATCGTCGATTCGATAGGCCTTCCCGATAGCATCGGCCGTCGGGCGAAGATGGGCAATCTCATTCGAGACGATGAGTTCTTCAATACGCGCTTCCATCTCATCGGGTAATTTAAACCCGTCGCTCGAGAAAAACTTGATGCCATTATCCTGATATGGATTGTGCGAGGCTGAGATCATCACCCCTGCATCGGCGCGGAGGCTCCTCGTCAAAAACGCGATCGCCGGGGTTGGCATTGGACCGACCACCAACACATCGACACCCATTGAGCAGATCCCGGAGATCAACGCCGATTCCAACATATAACCGGAGATGCGAGTATCTTTGCCGATCACGATCTGATGACGTCCCGCTCGGCGCATAAACAAATGTGCGGCGGCCCGTCCTAGCTGCATGGCCATTTCGCTGGTCATCGGATCGAGGTTGGCAACCCCTCGGACTCCGTCTGTGCCGAATAATTTACGCATGCTGAGCTTTCATGGATACGGTCGTTTCCTGACTGATTGCCACGGTCACCTGCATCACATCTTTCATGGCACGTACATCATGCACGCGAAGGATCCCTGCTCCACGCTCGACTGCCATCGCCACCGCCGCCGCCGTCGCCCACTGACGCTCCTGAACCGGTCGGTCTACAAGCTGTCCAAGAAACGCCTTTCGTGACACACCAATCAACAAGGGACAGCCAAAATATGAGAAGCGGTGTAGCCGGGCCAACAGTGTACGGTTATGTATAGGCAGCTTACCAAATCCGATGCCAGGATCAAGCACGATTTGTCTTCGCGCCACTCCATGGGCCAGGGCGAAACGAATTCGATCTTCAAAAAATACAGCGATCTCCCCAACCACATCCTCGTAACTGGGGGCTTGCTGCATCGTCTGCGGTGTACCTTGCATATGCATCAGGACAATCCCGGCCCCCGTGCGGGCAATGACCTCGACCATCGCAGGATCGCCTCGTAAGGCAGTGACATCGTTCACCAGCACGGCCCCTGCATCGAGAGCCGCCTGTGCGACAGAAGCTTTCGAGGTATCGATGGAAATCGGAACCGTGACTGCTCTTGCGACAGCGGTCACCACGGGAATCGCACGACGGAGCTCTTCTGCCTCATCAACGGGATCGGCGCCAGGACGCGTAGACTCAGCTCCGATATCCAGGAGATCGGCCCCTTCTTCCACTAATTGAATGGCATGGGCTACGGCGGCCTCCGCTTCTAAATAGCGACCACCGTCCGAGAATGAATCCGGCGTCACGTTCACGACCCCCATCATTAATGGCCGGTCTGAAAATTCGATCAACCGATCCTTCGCCTGCCGTGTCAATACCCTAAGATCTAACACCACACGACTACGCCTCCACGTAAGTAGATCTATCACGCGGTCAGAAACAGCCACTCATCGTAGCCGCATCTGGATACCTGTCACAGCTGACCATCGCGAGAAAGAATCCCTTCTCGCCTATTGCTTACAGA
>JANYAJ010000051.1 GCA_025361385.1 Nitrospira sp. | reverse complement strand
GCCGTCGCGGCGTCGCCAACGTTATGGATCGTATCAGCGAGGAGCGCGACACTCGACGTCACTGCAACTACGGCCGCTTGCAGGAGCGCGGTCAGGAGTAATCCCACCATCGACCATTTGACCGCCCAAATTCCCTTTTCGCTCGTCAGGATGGCTGGATCGAGGGTCCCATGGAAATGATCATGATCGTGGGTCTCATCAACGAGAGGGACATTCATGGGCATTACCGGAACCTCCTATAATCTCAATCTCAAAAAAATGAAATACACGGCGGCTTTATTCCCCGATCTTTCTCAGCAGCGTTATCCATGACAGACCTTGCGGTATAGCGCAGGGAGAACGAGGAGGGTCAAGATCGTGGAAGTGACCAAGCCCCCTATGACGACGGTCGCCAGGGGCCGCTGGACTTCGGCTCCCATCGTCGTGGCTAATGCCATGGGAAGAAAGCCGAGGCTGGCGACGAGTGCCGTCATCAGCACGGGCCTGAGTCGGTCCATGGCCCCCTGCAGGACTGCCTGATCAGTTGGGAGCCCCTCTGCTTCGAGTAGGCGGATATGGCTGACAAGCACGACTCCGTTGAGCACCGCAATGCCGAAGAGGGCAATGAAACCGACCACCGCTGAAATGCTGAGTGGTAAGCCGCGGAGCCAGAGGGCCACGATGCCACCCGATAACGCCAGGGGGACATTGAGAAAAATCAGCAACGCCGGGCGCAGGGCCCCGAAGATGACTGACAGGACACCCAGAATTAGGAGAAGGGTGATCGGCACGACCACAGCTAAGCGGCTGGTGGCTTCTCGGAGATGCTGAAACTGTCCGCCCCATGTCAATTCGTATCCAATCGGAAGCGATACCTCGCGTGCCATCGTATGCTGAGCCTCTGCTACAAAGCTGCCGAGATCCCTTCCTCGAATGTTGGATTCCACGACGATACGTCGCTGCACATGCTCCCGACTGATCTGTGCCGGTCCCGTGTCCACTCGGATAGCCGCCACGCGGGAAAGAGGCACGAGTTCACCCTGACCGGTGGGGATGAGCAGATTGCCCAGTGCGAGAGGATCAGCTAATGCGCTGTCGGCTAGGCGGACGACCAGGTCAAAGCGTCGGGGGCCTTGCACCACCGTGCCGACGACACGTCCCACGCGTGTGGTTTGCACAAGGGTGAGCACGTCGTCTGCCGTGAGCCCGTACCGGGCAATCTGTTCCCGATCCACAATCACTCGCAGGAGTGGCAGGCCTGCGACCTGCTCAACTTTAACGTCAGCTGCTCCCTGCACGGTTTCTAACTGGCGCGCCACGGCCTCAGCCTGCTGCTTGAGCACGTCCAGATCAGGCCCAAAGATTTTGACGGCAAGATCAGAGCGCGTTCCGGCGATTAATTCGTTGAAGCGCATCTCAATGGGTTGTGTAAAGCCGAGGCCGACACCTGGAACTGCTTCGAGAATAGCGGGCTTCATCTTGGCGATCAGGTCCTCACGAGTACTGGCCGTCGTCCATTCGTGCTGCGGCTTGAGGATGACGAACATATCGGACAGCTCCACGCCCATCACGTCGGTCGCCACCTCGGGGCTCCCGGTTCTGGTTACCACCTGCACGACTTCTGGAAATTGGCGAACCACCCGTTCAACGTCCAAGGCATTCCGGACCGACTCGCTCAGCGACACGCTGGGTAACCGCCATACTTGTACGGCCATATCTCCTTCGTCGAGTCGAGGGACAAACTCGATGCCGAGCGACGTGGTGATTCCGAGACTCACGACAAACAGCCCCACAGCCGGTGTGACCACCCATGCCGGGCGTGCGATCGCCCATCGGAGTCGGGGCTCATAGGCACGGCGCAGCATGCCGATCACACGCGGCTCTTCCTGTCCGGGTTTCGCTCGCACAAACCAGAACGCGAGCAGTGGGGTGACCGTCACCGCGAGGAGGAGTGATCCGGCCAGAGCCAGGATAACGGTCAGTGCCATCGGACGGAACATCTTTCCCTCGATCCCGGTCAGCGCCAGAATCGGCACGTACACAAGAATGATAATGCTCACGGCCAGGGTCATGGGGCGAAGGACCTCGCGGCCAGCCGTCTGGATCTCACTCAGCCGTGCCTCCTGGCTCATGATGCCTTTCTTCGCTAATCGTCGAAGGATGTTGTCCACCATCACGACCGAGCCATCCACGAGTAACCCAAAATCGATAGCGCCGAGGCTCATGAGGTTTCCGGAAAGTCCGGCCTGCATCATCCCGCTGAACGCGATGAGCATCGACAACGGAATGGCGGACGCCACGATCACGCCGGCGCGGAGATCGCCGAGGAAGAGGAACAGCACGGCCATGACGAGGAGTCCACCCTCAAACAGATTGTTGCGCACGGTGTGTATCACCTTCGAAACAAAGATAGTCCGGTCGTAGTAGGGCTCGAGGGTCACACCCGGCGGGAGGGTTGCTTCAATCTCTCTCACTCGAGTTTTGACACGTTCCACGACCTGTTGGGCGTTCTCGCCCGCCAACATCTGAACCATGCCGATGACGGTTTCTCCCTCTCCCATGGCCGTCGCCGCCCCGATGCGGAGTGCCGACGCCTCCTTCACCTCGGCGAGGTCTGAAATGAATATCGGTACTCCCCCGGGGCCGCGTGCCACCACAATTCTGGCGAGGTCGCTCACCTGGGTGGCTAAGGCTTCACCCCGGATGAGCAATTGCTCGCGTTGATGCTCAATGTAGCCGCCGCCGGCAATGGCATTGTTCCGTTCGAGTGCCTCAAACACTTGCCGAAGCGACAGTTTGTAGGACAGAAGCTTCGCAGGATCGACTACCACTTGGAACTGCTGCGGTTCTCCTCCCCAAATATTGACTTCGACCACGCCCGGCACTGCCCGCAGGCGCATCCCGATCTCCCATTCGAGCAGCGTTCGGAGCGCCATGGCACTGTAGCCGTTTCCTTTTACAGTGAACTGATAGACTTCCCCCAATCCGGTCGTTAGCGGTCCCATCATCGGACGGCCATACTCGATCGGGATACGTTCCATCGCACGGGCTAGCCGTTCAGTCACCAATTGTCTCGCGCGATAGATGTCCGTCCGATCTTCGAAAATTGCAGTGACCGCCGAGAGCCCGTAGCGCGACACAGAGCGGAGCTCGCGTAGCGCAGGCAATCCGCTCAATGAGGCCTCGATCGGAAACGTGATAAACTGTTCCACTTCAACCGGGCCCAGTGCTGGGGAACGGGTCAGGATTTGAACCTGAACCGGGGTCAGATCCGGCATGGCGTCAATGGTGAGGTGGAAGAAGGACCACAGGCCGATGACGATGATGAAACCCGTTGCCACCAGCGTGAAGAATCGATAGCGCAGCGAGAGGGTGAACAGCCGTTCCATCTTACCCTCCCTCTCCAGACTCGATATGTTCTTTTAGGAGGACGTTCTTCAGATCAAAGACACCGTCGACCACCACCTGTTGGCCCGCTGTCAGTCCTTTGCGAACTTCCATCCACCCCCCGCCTTCTCGGCCGACTTCGATCGGCACGAAGGCATAGCCAGTCTCCCGCTGCACGAAAACGCCACGCACGTTGTCCGCCGTCGTCACAGCTGAGACCAGAATCGCCAAGGTCGGTGGACTCGGGATGAGCAGCTGAACATCCACATACTCTCGTGGCTTCAAGCGCTGCTGCTGGTTCGCGACCTCGAACCGAACCCGAATCGTGCGCGTAGTCTCGTCTGCGACCGGCGCAAGATACGTGAGTGGAGCCGTCACCGGCTCTCCGCCCTTCGGAGGATCGTCCCCACATCGCCCTCTTTGAACTTTCGGGCCTGTTCGATCGACAGGTTCGCGAAAACCCAGACCCGGCTCGTGTCGACGATCTCGAACAGCTCATTTCCGGGCGCGACTCCCTGCCCCCGCACAATATGTTGTGCGACGACCGTTCCAGCGATCGGCGAGGTGAGGGTATAGCGATGCCCCTCCATGTGACTCCCATGCTCCAGTTGATGTAATTCATCTGCCGTCATGCCCATGTTCATCAGTTTCTCGCGCACATGTTGGAATCTCGTCTTCGTTTCCAGGTATCGACCCTTGTCCTCGATGAGCTTCCGCTCGGACACGATGTCCTCGGCTCGCAGTTTCTCCGTTCGCCGAAAACTGTTCTCTGCGACATCGGTTTGCGCCTTGCTCACCAGGTACTCTTCAATCAACTGATCGAACTGCAGGCTGCCGATAGCGGCGAGTGGCTGCCCGGGCTTCACCCGATCACCGAGCTGCACGTGGATCTTCTCGACTTGCCCTTCAATCCGGGACGTAATCTGGGCGACCTGCTTCAAATCGAGGGCGACCTCGCCTGGGGCCGTCACCACTTCTGGCACGACGTGCACAGCGACCGTGTCGATCCGCACTCGTTCTTGCACGGCCGCTGGAGCCTGAATGATGCTGATGCGAGGACCATCTGACGGTGGAATCTTTTTCGCTCCCGATACTGTCGGTTCGCTGCTGCGATCTCCGCACGCCGTCACGAACAGGAACAACGCGAACAGGCACAAGCCGCTCTGAGGGGTCCCTCTTGTTCTCATTGATGAGGCTCCTATCTCGCAGACGATACGCTCGTACCATCCATGACCAGCCGGATGGCCCAAAGTGGACGCCATCGCGATCTTCCGTCGTCAGAAAAGAGGAACGGTAGAGCCGCTCACTCGACAGCTGACAGCGCTATGCTGCGTTACTCGATTACCAGGACACAAAAAAAATTGATCAGAGGGATTGAAAGGGAGGAGCACGCAGAGGGAGGGCAGTGGAGAGAAACACCATGTTCTGTGGGGTGTCGGGGTGCAATGCAGCCACGACGATGGCTTGATCAGTCGTCGTACTTTTGTCGGATGGGAATTCGGCAATTACAATCCCTGGCTTCGGCTGTAGACGATCGATCGGCACAGTCAGGAGTGAAAAATCGAGTTCAGCGTGATTGAGTGCATGACCGAAAAGTGCACTAGTTTGAAGGTGATGATGCGCGGCTTCAGGACAGGTTGAATCGTGGACAGTTTCTGTGAACTCGCACTCAAAGTCAGCAGAGAAAACTGTATGGATCGTGCCACTATGAACATGGCTCGCATCCCCATGATGATGATCTGCTTCGGGATGGATATGGAAGAACGGGACCACGAGCATCCACGTGGTCAACCAGGCCATGGCAAGTATACGAACTTGAGTCACGCTTAAGACACCTTTCAGTCTTCGTAACCTTCGGTCAAATTTAGACTACACCTCTTGGATGGCGGGGGCAAGTATTGAGGACTTTGCTTTGCATTTGTCGATCCAGTGCACAACTGCGCTACGGTCGTAAAACGGTTGTATAGCAGCGCTACTTTTGCTCATTCTATCTCACTCAATACCACTCCTTCGCAGAGCATAAACTGTTGAATGTCTGTAATAAAGCGTCAAAACCGCCTAAACATTGAGAGCGCTGAATTCCCCCAAAACAAATCCCGCCTTCGGCACCATAAGTGGGGGAAGAACAGAATGGCTCCTATGCTCTAAGGCAGGGTAGAAGGGCAATGCAACCAGGTAACTGAGGTGTCCCTGAGCAGTTTTGACTAGACTCCCCCCGGTCTACTATCCATAATGCCGCGTAAAGATGAGTTCCAATCAGAAGGAGAAACACATGCGAGCTAGATCAGTCTTGGTCTTACTAGTTTTTGCCGTCGTAACATTCTTCACGCAAGCTGCTGGCGCTGAGGTGGATCGGGAGAAGTTATTAAAAGACCCCGGAGTCTATGCAACCTTTGCCGTCTTCAAGGTCGGGGATCAATGGTCGCAAATGGATAGGGAAGCCAAGGCTGCCGGTGTAATGGAAGTCAAAAAAGTGTTTCAGAAGTATACTGAGAAGCTCACCGTGGATACCTACTTGCTGCGGGGCTTGTCAGAGAAAGCGGATTTTTTCCTCAGAGTGCACTCCAAAGAAATGCTCGACAACCAGAATTTTCTGGTGGACTTCATGGGCACGACGTTTGGAAAAGCCCTCAAGAACACCGACACATTCAATGGCATCACGAAGGCATTGAACTATGTGCCCAGCTTTCCGGAAGAGTTGAAGGCCGAGCTGAAGACTCCGCCGCCTCAGGGCAGTCCCTACGTGGTGGTGGTCCCTATCCGCAAAGATGCCGCCTGGTGGCTGATGTCACAAGATGACCGAACTGCTTTGATGAAGGAGCATACAGATCCCACAGTGGCCTATCTGAAAACCGTGAAGCGCAAGCTGTATCACTCCAGCGGTTTGGACGATCTGGACTTCATCACCTATTTTGAAACAGCCAAGCTGGACGACTTTAACAATCTCGTGATTGGCTTATTGAAAGTGAAAGAGAATCGCCACAACCAGCAATTCGGAAATCCCTTGCTGTTGGGCACCGTCCGTCCGCTGGATGAAATTCTGGAGATCCTAAGCCGATAAGTCTGTATCGCCAAATTGCCATTTGCCTTATCACTCCCTGCGGGGGTGGGAACCTGTTGTGGTGATTGTGGTGCAGGCCATGGTCGAGCTCTTCGGCATGATGTTCTATTTGTGGCGGATGCCGCGCCGACGCTTCCCATAGGACAAGAGCCTACGGAGACGGGTGAGAAGTTGCCATCGAAGATGCAGAATTCCATCGCCATTCAAACTGCCTAAATTAGCCTCAAATCAAATCCCGCCTTCAGCCTAATGCAGGCATTTCTTGGTTGCGGTTTTGGTTGCGGTCCGGTAGCGGTTTTGGTGACGATCAGAGAGATGTCTCAGTCGCATATGATCGCAGTGGCACGAGAGAAATGTTGTCTGCCTTCAATGGGATCGTATCAATTGGTCTCACTCGATCATCTTTAATAGTAAGTGCCTGAGTAGCTCTTTTAAGACGAGGGTCCTGGGTTCGAGTCCCAGCCGGCTCACCATAATTTTTCAATACCTTCGCTAACTTCTTGCCGGGGGTTAATAAC
>JANYAJ010000035.1 GCA_025361385.1 Nitrospira sp. | reverse complement strand
GCCTGGCGGTTTGAGTTTAAGGATCTCGATCTGAATGCCGGCGATCACGTGGGTTTTACCGGCGGGTGGCTCTGTGTGAACGATGTCCCGGTGCTTCCGATTCCCACGATGACCTATCCGCTCTCCAGTCGGCGGAGCGGGTTTCTCATTCCGAATGTCGGGTACGACAATCGATTCGGGACGCACCTCCAGGAAAGTTTTTATTGGGCCATCAATCCTAGCCAGGATCTGACGATCTCTCCTTCGTATTACAGCAATCTCGGCTACGGAAGCGATTTTGAGTATCGTTATGCCCTGGACCAGAAATCGAAAGGGCAGTGGTTTGTCAGTTTTCTGCAGCAGACGAAATTGCCGAATGTGTCAGGCGTCACCGACACCGGGGGCAGTGCGTCCCAGTCCCGCGCCCTCATCGCCGGGACCCACACCCAGCAGTTTACGCCGGACTTGTTGTTGCGCGCCCAAATAAGCTTTGTGACCGATCCAAACTATCTGCAGCAGCTCAGTAACTCAGGCGCTCAACGGGCGCTCCCAAGCAGTGAAAATAATCTCTTAGCCACGCAGCGGCTGCCCTATGGGAACCTCTACTTTCTCGGTCAATACCTGCAGCCTCTCCAGGCGGGAGGTAAGGATACGTTCCAGCGGTTGCCGGAAACCGGCTATAGCCTTCCCAACCTGTCGCTCTTCAACTCGCCGCTGCTTCTTGGGTTGGACAGTAATTATGTGAATTTTTATCGTGAGCAGGGTTTTACACTCAATCGGGTGGATGTGATGCCCGGTCTCACCACCGATGTCATCGACCTGGGGCATATCATCGGTCTGACGCCGCAAGCGAAGGTCCGGGAGGTCTATTACACCCGCGGCGTCGAGTCGAGTAATAGTCAGCATCGGGAGACGTTGTGGGCCGGCCTTGACGCAACCTCGAAGCTCAGTCGACGATTCGGTGTGGGAGACGGTGGCTCGTTCTTGCATACGCTCGAGCCGAGCGTGTTCTATGAGTATGTGCCTCCCACCGATCAGTCGAAGATTACGCAGATCGATCAGGTGGACGATCTGCCGAAGAAGAATTTGATGACGTATGCCATCCGCAGCCGGTTGCTGGAACAAACGGGCAACAGTAGTTTCAATTGGCTGGATTTCACGATGGCGCAGAGTTATCACATGGGTGCGACGCAAACGAGAGCGCGTGATTTTACTCCGGGGGCCTCGCCGCAGCTCGGATCGATTACGCAACCGCTGCAGCCGGCGACAGTGGCCATTGACGGCAAGAAACTGTCCGACCTTTGGATGCGGGCCGTGATCGGCAATACGACGCCGCAGTTTACGCCGGCTCAGCTGGCGGGCGCGGCGTTTGGCCGTGGCGCCGGGGTTGTCCCCGGTCAGCAGCCGGCCATCAATCAATATCTGACCATCGATACGTTTATCGATCCCTACCGATCCACGGTGAGTCAATTTAATACCGACCTCCGGGTGCAACAGTCGAACTACTGGTACATGGAAGTTGGACAGCGATTTTCTCGCGATGGGAACCGTGTCCGACGTGGGGACGTCTGGAATCCCATTTCGTTCAATGAAGTCTATGCACCGACGACAGAGATCCAATTTGTCACGGCTGGCGGTGGGTTTCGAACGCCCTGGGGGTGGACGATCGGCGCCAAGGGTTACTACGACGTGAAGAACGGTAAGAGCCCGGAATACGATGTGGTCGCGCTCTACCAGAATCCCTGCAAGTGTTGGTCTCTGGGACTTTACTATCTACAGTTCCCAGACCGTGCCCAGTACAACTTCATGCTGAGCCTGACGGGCATTGGTTGGACGGAAAACTTCGGTACGGCGGTGCTTCGAAGTATTCTCAGTCCGCTGCTGGTCGGGGAAAAAGGTCTGCCCTGGGCCGCACCTGGTGGGCCATATGGAAGGGCTCAGTCGCTTCTGCCACAGACTGGAATGGGAGGGGTAGCCCGGTGAGTCGATGGTGCCGTGGAACGGCGCGGGTCACGTCGCGCATCGGCTTGATGGATTTGACTCCCCGAAGAGGGCTGGTATACGATGCCGCATCGATTTGAAACTTATTCCCGTACTCAGCGAAGGAGGAATACGACGTGGCTGGTGATGCATTGAAAGTTGAAGATGGAACGTGGGACGCCGATGTCATGAAGTCCGCTGAACTGGTGATGGTCGATTTCTGGGCGGTTTGGTGTGGCCCATGCCAAATGGTCGCTCCGATCATTGAGGAATTGGCCAAAGAGTATGCTGGAAAATTGAAGGTGCGGAAGCTCAACACCGATGAGAATCCGGAAGTGGCAGGCCGCTATCAGGTCATGAGTATTCCGACGATTCTGTTTTTCAAGAACGGCCAAGTCGTGGAAAAACTCGTTGGCGCCAGACCCAAGCGGCAGTTCAAAGAAATGATCGATTCCCTGCTGGCGCAACCAGCCGGCTCAGCCTAGGAATGTAGTCACCTGCCGCAATGCTCTCCGAGTTGCGCATCGTCAATTTCGCGCTCATTGAGCAGCTCAGTCTCCAATTCCAGCCAGGGTTTATCGTCCTGACCGGGGAGACTGGGGCTGGCAAATCTCTCCTCATCGATGCAATTGCGTTGCTGGTCGGTGGACGGGCTTCCACCGACCAGATTCGTACTGGCGAAGACGAGGCTCAGCTCGAAGCATCGTTCCACCTTCCAGATACCCATCCGCTCCTTCAACGATTGCGGTCACTAGACCTCATCGGTCTTCACGAGTCCGAACTGATTCTTCGGCGTGTCCTTTCCCGATCCGGTCGCCATCGTGTCTACCTCAACGGTAGCCTCTGTCCTCTGCGTGTGCTGGAAGACCTCGGGGGCACCCTCGTCGATATCCATGGTCAGCATGAGCAGCAATCGCTGCTGGCCCCGGCCAAACAACTCGATGCCCTTGATGCGTTCGGACGCCTCCATGAGTTGCGAGGACGGTACGAGCAGGCCTACCAGACATGGAGGGATCTTCGCGCGCAGTTGGATGTCTTGCAGCATGAGGGTGTTGATCGTGCACGCCTTGAAGACATGTTGCGATTTCAGACGCAGGAGATCGAGCAAGCCGGCTTGCTGCCCGATGAAGAAGAGCGGGTTCGTCATGAGCGGCAGCGATTGGTCCATGCACATCGGCTGAGGGAATTGGCCCATGAGGTGTATGTGGAATTGCAAGCGGATGAGCAGGCTGTCCTCACCAGGCTTGGGCGGATCGAACGGACCCTTGCGGAGCTGGCCCAGACCGACCCAGCGATGGGTGATTGTGAGCAGGTTGCCGGGGAGTCCACGATCCAACTCAAGGAACTTGCTGGACGACTCCGCGATTATGCGGACCAGCTAGAGGCCGATCCTGACCGATTGGCTGTCGTGGAGGACCGACTCGATCTCATCCAGCAACTGAAGAAAAAGTATGGAGGGTCGGTCGAGGCGGTACTTGCGACGGGCAGACGGGTGCAGGAGGAGCTGCAGCTCTTGGATAATCGTGAAACGCACACTACTGAATTAACCGCACAGTTGGACGAAAGCGCTCGACGCCTTCGCGCACTTGCACGGCAGCTCTCGAAGAAGCGAATGGATGCAGCCAAGCGAATGACGTCGCTTGTGGGGGCAGAGTTGATCGCGTTGAGAATGGAGCAGGCTATCTTTCAGGTCACGGTCTTGAGTGATGAGTCGGATGAGGGGATTGGACCGGCTGGGCGTGATCGAGTGGAGTTCCTGCTCTCGAGCAATCCTGGTGAACCACCGAGGCCGTTGGGACGTGTGGCGTCCGGCGGGGAGCTGTCGAGGATTATGTTAGCGCTTAAAACAGTATTGGCCGAGATGGACCAGGTGCCGGTTTTGGTATTCGACGAAATCGATACGGGTGTGGGCGGAGCGGTTGCTGCCGCCATGGGAACGAGATTGCGCAAGCTCGGGTCGTTCCATCAAGTGTTTTGTATCACCCACCTTCCTCAAGTGGCTGCCCAAGCAGAGCATCATTTGCTGGTGGAGAAGGGGCTGGAGAGTCAGCGCACATCCACATCGGTCAGAGCGCTCACGGGGATAGGACGAGAAGAAGAAATCGCCAGAATGTTGGGAGGACTGACCATTACGAAAAAAGTACGTGAGACGGCAGCGGAACTTATTGCGGGGGCGAAGGGGAAACGGTTTGAGTAAGTGCGCGGGCTAGGCGTCAGATCAGTCGGTAGGGGTTGTTGCCGTCGCCATTGCGGGAAGGCATGCTTTGCATTCCTGGATCACATGCGTAAAGAGTTCGGTCAATTTTGGTTCGAAGTGAGTGCCGGCATGTGCACGCATGTGTTGGCAGGCATCATCAATTGAGAGAGGCGTTCGACCAGGTAGCTCCGCGGTCAGATGGTCGAATGCTTGGGCTAGACACACGATGCGGGCCAGTTGAGGAATGCCTTCTTCCTGCAGTCCATAGGGATAGCCTGAGCCATCCCAGCGCTCATGGTGGTAGGCAATGATCTGTCCCACCTCAGCCGGCAGTCCCAATGGCAACACGAGTTTTCCGCCCAGCTCCGGGTGTTGCCGATTACCGACGGATTCCCCAGACATCGCGATTTCATCTTCGGCAAATTGATAGGTCTCAGGCCCAATCTTACCGATGTCGTGGAGGAATGCGCCCAATGCCAGAGATTTTTGCTCAGCGGTCGTTAAGTTGATGCGGTTGGCCAAGAGGGTCGCGTAGAAGCTGACTCGGCTGCAGTGGTTGAGTAGCTGCCGATCCTTGGCCTCAAGCAGGTCTGAGAGCAGAGGGAGGAGCAGGTTCGGCATGGATTCGCAGCCGGATGCCGACTCTGGCGTCGGTTTTCCGATCGCCTGATATCCCACGAACAATTTCTTCCAAGCCTGCGCGCCTTCGGCTTCTGTTCCCCAGAGGTCGGTCGATGTCCTGAGGGAATGTCTAAGGAAATCGAGCCGCTGCTTCTTCTCGACGGTCTGGTTGACCAGTGAAAGTAATTCCGTAACGTTGAAGGGTTTGAGCAGGTAGCCGGCCGCGCCATGGCGTATGCCTTCCATGGCGGACTTTAAGCTCCCGTACCCTGTCACCATGATGACCTCAACCTCGGCATGGTCATGCTTGATTTCCTGAAGGAGGTCTAAGCCCTGGCGGTCCGGAAGCTTCTGATCGAGTGTAATGAGGTCGATAGGCTGGGAGTTGAGTATGTCAATCGCTGCACTGGCTGATTCTGCGGCGAGGAGAGTAAAGAAGGGTCTGAGAATAGCTGTCAGAGCGTCACGAGGTCCTGCCTCATCATCGATCACGAGAAGGGTCGGCGGATTCTTCGCCGACCTAGGAATCACAGGTAAGGTCATAAATGTCCTCTCCCGCTAACCAGGCACCTTTGAAAATATCTGCTGCTATTTAAAGCAATTCTTGTTCCATTTCAGTATGTTAGCACCTGTGTCTCAACGGAGTGTGGGGAGGCTAGGCTAGAGACCCATATGTAGTTTTCTTGAGCGAAACACCACGTAGCTCAGCAAGAAAATCTGAAGCCAAATCGTGCAAAAATGACGCAGTAGACGGATTTGGTGTGCTATTCCTGCACTACGGCCTGAGGTTCGGCATTGA
>JANYAJ010000549.1 GCA_025361385.1 Nitrospira sp. | reverse complement strand
CAGCCGGATGGACGACGTCATTTTTGAAGAATTCAAAGGGACGGGCAACATGGAAGTCCATCTCGATCGCCGTCTGGCCGACAAGCGGCTCTTCCCGGCCATCGATATCAGTCAGTCCGGGACGAGAAAAGAAGAGTTGTTGGTGGATAAGGATCGTCTCAACAAGATGTGGATCCTACGCAAGGTGCTGAGTCCGCTTGGAACGATGGAGGCTATGGAGTTTCTGATGGACAAACTGCATGGCACCAAGACCAATCAGGAATTTCTCCAATCGATGAACCGGTAACATCCGACTTGTAACTAGTTGTCGAGACAGGGTACAGTAACTGGCCTTCGAATGGGCGAAGGTCGAAGATTTTGACGTCAGGGGAGTGGGAACTATGAAGAAGGGTATTCATCCCGTGTATCGGGAAGTCGGGGTGCATTGTGCCTGCGGCAACAAATATAAGACCCGATCGACGGGCGGCGATATCAATGTCGATATTTGTTCAAACTGCCATCCGTTTTTCACGGGGACGCAGAAAATTATCGATACCGAAGGACGTGTCGAACGATTCAAGAAGAAGTACGCCAAAAAAGAGAAGTAGCTCGAGACGTGATCATATCGAGGGACCCTGCTTCGCTGAGGGGCAGGGTCCCTTTGTTTTTGTGCATCAGGGGTGGAGTGCGAATTTAAAGGGAAACGGGGCCATGGAAGCCGTCTTACTGAAAAAATGGGAAGTGTTGGCCACTCGATTCGATGAGTTGACGAATCAGCTCATGGACCCGTCTTTGATGAGCCAACCCTCGCAGCTCCACAAAGTCAATAAAGAGCGGACGGATATCGAGCCGGCTGCCAAGCTGCTTGTCACCTATCGGGACAACGCCAGGCAGTTGGAAGAAGCGGTTCAAATCCTTGCGGACCCCACGGCCGGAACCGAGATGCATAAGATGGCAATGGAAGAGAGCGCACAGCTCGAACGTCAGCAGGCCGAGATCGAACAGCAGGCACAAGAGTTTCTCATTCCCAAAGATCCGCGAGACGAAAAAAGCCTGCTTTTCGAAATTCGTGCCGGAACCGGTGGTGACGAAGCGGCGCTCTTTGCCGGGGTATTGTTTCGCATGTATAGCAAGTATGCAGAGAGCAAGGGCTTTAAGGTTGATGTGGTCGAAGCCACAGAAATCGGGGGCGGAGGCTATAAGGGAGTCGTTGCACTGATTGAAGGTAAGGGTGCGTACAGTCATTTCAAGTTCGAGGCTGGGGTTCACCGGGTGCAGCGTGTTCCCGTGACCGAGGCGAGTGGGCGGATTCATACCTCGACCGTCACCGTTGCGGTGATGCCGGAAGTGGACGAAGTCGATGTTCAGATCGATCCCATGGATCTTCGAATCGACACCTTCTGTTCATCCGGTGCTGGAGGCCAGAGTGTCAACACGACAAAGTCGGCCGTACGGATCACCCATATTCCCACCGGAGTGGTGGTGAGTTGTCAGGATGAACGGTCGCAACTGAAGAACCGCACAAAGGCGATGCGGACTTTGCGGGCCAGAATCGTTGAGGCGGAGCGGGAGAAGCAAGATGCGGAAACCGCGCAGAACCGCAAGGCTCAGGTGGGCACGGGTGAGCGGAGCGAGAAGATCCGCACCTATAACTTCCCGCAGAACCGGGTGACCGACCATCGTGTCGGTGTGACCTTGCATAAGTTGGAGCAGGTGCTCGAAGGCGACCTCGACGAATTCGTTCAGGCTCTGAAGGCTCAGCGTCAGCAAGAAGTGGGGGTTGCGTAATATGGACGCGGTCGCTCCTCTCCCTCAGTCGGTCGGCCAGGCCACGCTTGGCGAGGTCATCGTCGAGGCGCGACGGCTGCTGGAGCAGGCGGGCATCGAGACTGCGGAGCAGGAAGCGTTGTGGATTGTGGAGCACGTGCTCAATCTTTCCACACATCATGCTGTGACCGACCGAGACCGACTCCTCTCCTCTTCCGAGCTATTGGCCGCGAGAGGGTTTATCGAGCGGCGGGTTGGCCGCGAGCCCCTGCAATATATTTTGGGGACCCAGGAGTTCTGCGGACTGGAGTTTACTGTCAATCCAGCGGTGCTCATCCCGAGACCTGAGACACAGTTGCTGGTCGAATATGTTACGCAACGGATTCGTGCCGATCGGCCGGCCACCATCGTCGATGTCTGCACGGGATCCGGGTGCATCGCCGTAGCGACTGCACGGGTGAGACCTCATGCGCGGGTCATCGCGACCGATCTCTCCTGTTCCTCGCTCAACGTCGCCAGGCAGAATGCTTCCCGCCATGGAGTCGGTGAACGCATTGTTTGGTTGGAAGGTGATTTACTGGGACCATTGGCAGCGCTTGAATTGGAAGGGCAGGTTGATGTCATCGTCTCAAACCCTCCCTATATTCCTGAGGCAGATTGGGCAACGCTTCAGCCGGAGGTGCGGTTGTTTGAGCCACGAGGTGCGCTGGTGGCAGGGCCTCAGGGGACGGAATTGCACGAACGGTTACTACGGGAGGCCGGCCGATACCTGTCTCCCGGCGGCGCCGTGATCATGGAAATTGGCGCTGGCCAGGCTCGTGCGATGCGCCGGATTGTCGACCAGATATCAGGCTACAGATTTCATCGGCTGGTCCTGGATGAAGCGGGGCTTGAGCGGGTGGTGATTGTGGAGCGAATGGGAAGCTAATAAGCTACGAATAGCCCGTGAGGCATGACAGGACATTCATGCAGGATGCTCAAAAAGTTCGTCCAGCAAGGCCCCTGCGAGCGAAGATGCGAGGCGTACCCTTTGGGGTACGTTGAGCCTCTGAGCGATGCGAGAACGAAGCTGGCGGACTTTTTCAGCATTCTGTTAGGGGCGTAGACGATGGATCGTACGATTATCACCGGCGGGATACCGCTTCGAGGAGAGGTTCAGATCAGCGGGGCGAAGAATGCCGCCTTGCCGATCTTGGCTTCCACCATTCTTGGCGGCGGCGAATGTGTGATTACCAATGTGCCTCGCGTGGTAGATGTTGTCACCATGGGGAAGCTGTTGGGTATCCTGGGCGCGAAGGTTCACCATGAGGGAAACCGTGCGGTGATCGATGCGGGGATGATCAGCTCGACCCAAGCTCCCTATGATCTTGTGAAAACCATGCGGGCTTCCGTGCTGGTGTTGGGGCCACTGTTGGCGCGATGGGGCGAAGCGACGGTGTCGATGCCCGGTGGCTGCGCGATCGGGTCACGACCCGTCAATCTCCATCTTGCCGGACTGGCCAAAATGGGTGCGGAAGTTTCGATGGAACATGGGTATATTCGCGCCACAGCGAAGCGGTTGACCGGCGCACATATTTACTGCGACACGCCGACGGTGACTGGAACGGAAAATCTGATGATGGCCGCGACGCTTGCCGAGGGGACCACGGTCATTGAAAACGCTGCCAAAGAGCCGGAAATTGTGGACCTCGCAAACTTTCTTGTGAAGCGAGGGGCTCGCATCGCCGGTGCCGGAACGGATGTTATCACGATCGAAGGAGTCCGTGAGTTGCACGGGAGCGATCATGACGTCATCCCGGATCGGATCGAAACCGGCACATATCTCGTGGCCGGGGCTATCACGCGGGGTGAGGTCACGGTCAATCGATGCTGTCCGGGCCACTTGGATGCGTTGTTAATGAAACTACGGGAATCCGGCGTCGAGATGCAGGTGGGGCAAGACCGGATTCATCTCAATGCGGCTTCGCGGCTCAAAGGCATCGACATCCGGACGTTACCCTATCCCGGGTTTCCCACCGACATGCAGGCGCAAATGGTGGCCTTGATGACGGCGGCCGAGGGTACGAGTGTGGTTACAGAGACGGTCTTTGAGAGTCGCTTCATGCATGTCGAGGAATTGCGGCGGATGGGCGCCGATATTAAGGTCGAGGGTAATCGGGCGGTGGTGACCGGGCCGACCAGGCTGACCGGGGCGCCGGTGATGGCTTCCGACCTTCGTGCAAGCGCCGGCTTGTTCTTGGCTGGGCTTGCGGCGGAAGGCACCACGGAGATTCTTCGGGTCTACCATCTGGATCGCGGTTATGAGCGGATGGAAGAGAAGCTGCGTGGATTGGGTGCGACGATCACCCGTCATAAAGAAGGGGCGGCTCCGGCCGAGACGCGCTGACATCATGCTGACAATTGCCTTGTCGAAGGGGAAAATGTTGGATCTCACGCTGGACGTATTTCGTCGAGCGGGCTACGCCATGGGCAGCCTTTCCACCGAGAGTCGCCGGCTCGTGTTCCCCTGTCCTGAGATCGGCATGACCTTTCTCATCGTGCGACCGACCGATGTGCCGACCTATGTCGAATATGGTGCGGCAGATGTCGGAATTGTCGGAAAAGATGTGTTGATGGAGCAGGATAGCGACGTATATGAGCCATTGGATTTAGGGTTCGGAGCGTGTAGAATCGCCGTCGCTGCGCTTGAGGGACAGGCCTCGCGTGATCGGTTGTCCTCGAAAATTCGGGTTGCGACCAAATATCCGAAGATCACCGAGCGGTATTTCAATCAGCGCGGTGTGCCGGTCGAAATAATCAAGTTGTACGGGTCGATTGAGTTGGCACCCTTGGTTGGTCTGGCCGATCGGATCGTCGATCTGGTCGAGACCGGCAATACGTTGAAGGCGCATCACCTTGTCGAAGTGGAGTGCATTGCGCAGTCTACGGCTCGGCTGGTCGTCAATCGAGCGAGCCTGAAGCTGAAGCATGCGGTGGTCACAGAGCTGATTCAAAAGCTCCGGGCCGTCAGTCGCACATCAACCGGGTCTCGAGCAGCCGCTCCGCGCAAGCCTTCGCGTGGAGCACGTCGAATGGTCAAACGGACGCGTACATGAAGATAGTGGCCTCTACCGAGCGAGCCTTTCTCCCCGCACTCAAAAAAGTCACGTCGCGTGCCCGTGTGCAAGGGGCTGCCGTCGAAAAGACGGTCAAGTCGATCTTGCAAGCCGTGGAGCGGGGCGGCGATAAGGCCGTCCTCCGCTATACGAAACAGTTCGACCGCGTCTCCATGAAAGCCACGGAGCTGCGCGTCACCTCCGAAGAAATCAAAGAGGCCTACTTCCACATCCGAAAAGACGAGGGCGACGCACTCCGGTTTGCGGCCCAGCGGATTACGTCGTTCCATGAGCGCCAGCGCATCAAGACCTGGATGTATCAGGATAATGAAGCGACGCTGGGGCAGGTGGTCACGCCGGTCGATGCGGTCGGGGTCTATGTGCCGGGCGGCAAGGCCGTCTATCCCTCGTCGGTGTTGATGTGCGCGATTCCAGCCAAGGTGGCGGGCGTCTCCCGCGTGGTGATGTGTACGCCGCCGCAAAAAGGTCCGATCAATCCTTATTTGCTGGTCGCCGCCGATATTGCCGGTGTGACGGAGATCTATCGCGTCGGGGGCGTGCAAGCTGTCGGTGCGATGGCCTACGGGACCAAGACGATTCAACGCGTCGACAAAATCGTGGGGCCTGGCAATATTTATGTGGCGACGGCCAAGCGGCTCCTCTTTGGCACGGTCGGGATCGATATGGTGGCAGGCCCGAGCGAGCTGCTCGTTGTTGCAGACGGTGATGCGAAGCCGGCACATGTCGCGGCCGATCTCCTCTGTGAAGCGGAGCATGACGAGGATGCACAGGTCTATCTCGTCACCACATCGGCTCAGTTGGCGAAGGACGTGGTACGACTCATCGGCAGCCAGCTGAAGGGGCTGCAACGGGAAAAGATTGCGGCCA
>JANYAJ010000541.1 GCA_025361385.1 Nitrospira sp. | reverse complement strand
TACGAGAACAGCGCAAAAAACATCACAACTTTTCCGATTCCTAATGCCGACAAGGCTGGGACAAAGGCCTGAGGCGCGATAAACACAATGACACCAAACCAGAGGAAACACTGAAATGCGAACTTCGTGCCCTCCTCAATTGGTGTATCGAAAACTTGCGTGGGCGGAGCCAACCCTACTGGAATAGGTCGAGATTGAGAAATCGATGATGCCATAGCTCTCACTTCGTAGCCTGCTCAGCAGGTGCGCTTCATTGCTGAATCGTGCGTATGATAGGGAGGGATTGAAAAGTCTTTGTACAGGCTCGGATCTCCAGTTTTTCCGGCCTCAGCGGCTTTGATAATGTTATACAATTCTCTCGCCGTCACATAATGCAGCTTATATCCACGCTGATCACGATACTGGGTCTCAAGGGAGCCGTACATCTCCTCGGCCGCTGAGCCAAAGAGTGCATCCCAACTGCGCTCTTCGGCGCCATGGCAGGATACTTTCACGAATACCCATTCAGGGCGACCCTGTACATGAATATGCTGACTAACCCAATTCTGCACACGGCTCGCGCTCGGAGGGTTGGACCCCTGCAGCTCTGAGTTTTCCAGCTTCGGAAACAATCCCCATTTTCTATTTTCCCAGTTGAAGCTTAATGGACCCGGGACGATAAGAAGATCTCCGGTCTGACGTCCGCCCACTTCAACCTCAACCCCGGTATCGAACGACTTCGGCTGCTGAGGATCATCAGTCGCATAATAAATCGCATTGACCATTCGTGCCTGGCTGATACAAGGCACCGTTGGCAAGCTGAAGTCCGCATAACAACCCGTGTTTCGCAAAACCGTCAGTTCGTCGTTCACCCCACAAAATTCCGGATCAAGACGCGAATTGTCGAGCGCCATATTGCCGTGAATAAAACCATAGGTCGTACGAGACGGCATCTCTTCCGTCACTTGAGCCCCATGCTTCGAGAAATCCGCAAGTCCCTGGCGAAGCTTTTGCTGCAGCGTTTCACCCGTATCATGGCCATGATGCAAATGGACCTCAATTTCTCCGAGCCCCTGTTGACATAGGTCGACGAGCCCATCCAAATACTCCGAGCGGTAGTTTTCGATTGGATAAAACCACGTATGTTGAGGTGGACGTCCGTTGGAATCGCGATGACGTTTAGCGATTCGCGGATATTCCTCCAACCAGGCCCGCATCCGCGCACGCTCCTCCTCTTGCGTCGACCCCTGTGAGACCGGCTCAAAATGATCGACCATGCAAAAGAGAATATGCGTCATCCCCAGCTTCCTGGCGGACTGTTTCGCTTGTTGATTGCGAGATCGCTGCCTAAAATACCCTGGCACCCATACAAGCAAATATAAGCGCCGAACCTCTTGGACTACAAACCATCCCAAGAGCCACGCCATGCCCACCATAATCAAAGTCAGAATGGTTATCACCACAGTCTTCCTCTACGATTAGATTCACAGAACACGGGAGAATCCCAAATCTCTTTCTTCACTACCTGCTCAATCCACATCGGCTGAGCAGCTTCTTGTGGTCAACAAACAGCACTTAAAACCTGAGCGTATCGTGCCCCTAAGCGAGTCCATTCAAACTCAGCAGACGTTGCCCCTGACTGCGAAGGCTTCATCAGAGGGTCCAGCTCACAACGAAATTCGCCGTACCAGGTTTCCAACACCTTCTTCATCTCTGTGACATCATTTTGAGAAACCACCGCGCCACCTACGCTCCGGATTACATCAGCTGTCGCCCCATCCTGCTCGGTAATGGCTACAATTCGACGATTCGCGCCAATATACTCATAGGCCTTACCCGGTATCTGAAGCCTTTGGCTGGGGGCCAACAAGAGAAGCACGTGAGCCTGCCGCATCTCCTTTAGCGCTTCGCGCCGGGGAACGGCACGGACAATGGTCACGATATCGCTCAGCTCATAGGTCGCGATCAGCTCCGTCATAGGGCGGCCACGCACTTCATGGCATTTCCCAACCAGGCGGATCTCAACATCCTGCCGTTTCAGCAGACCTTCCCGGCACAGATCCCGGACCGCGTGAAACAACAGCTCCGGAGTTCTCTCATACTCAATACTCCCGAGATAACTGATCGTAAACTTCGCGGACAATGGAGTCTCGGCAACGGCCTCAAATTCACCGGCACTGAACCCATTCGTTATCGTCTCCCAATGATCGATCGGCAGTTCTGGATAGTGTTCGCGATACCACTGCGTCATGAACGGCGTCACGCAGACAACGCGATCTGCCTGGTGAACCACCGCCCGCTCGATTCGTTGATTGACCCAGGTCGACAGTCCACTCGTATATTCAGATGGACGTGTCTCCGACATGGCCCAAGGATCCCTGAAGTCTGCAATCCAGGAAACACGGGACAAGACACGGGTCAACAGGGCCACGACATGTGCGGTGAACGGGGGACCTGTCGAGACCATGCAGCTCACGCGGTATTTCCTGACTGCCTTCAAGGCCTGCCATAACCCAAATGGCAACCATCCAATATTCTCATCCGGGGTATACAGGACGGACAGCAGAATACGTTTCAGCTTTCCGCTTCGCCCAGAGCCCGCGACGTTCTGCACCGGTTCTGATCCTCCGTTTTGAGCCGGAGACGGCCCTTTTGACCGAACCAGCAGTCTTGCGAAGAACGATCTCGTCGCGACATACAGG
>JANYAJ010000535.1 GCA_025361385.1 Nitrospira sp. | reverse complement strand
CAGCATTATGAACGAAGCCCGTCGAGCTGCGGTGCCGTCAGTCGTTCGATTAGCCCGAGGACAGGCTGTATGACCCACCCGTCTCCGTGTGTAGCTCGACATTTTTCACGTCGAGTTCCGTCTGCGGGTGTTGCCTCGCATACTTTTCAAAGATACTCGATAGTCTCACGGAAGGATTTGTTTACTCAGTCGATACCGAACTGCCGCTGGTATATTGAACCTCGCTGACGATCCTGGTTTGTTCCAATCCTTGATTGACACATCTGCACATCGGTCTTTGGCCTGTCGGCACCAAACGTCACGCGTTCCATGCCCGTAATTATTTTTCTCGGATTTTAACCGGGCTCTTGGCTTGCAAGATTGTTCGAAACGGTTCGTTGAGTCGCATCCTGGTATTTGAGGGCTCGGCTGACCTGCCGTGGCTTTTCTAGATTTTTCAAGAGTGAACGGATGTCAGAAGGAATCAGAATTGTGACATATCGTGTCGACTCGGAGTATCATGTTCAATCGGAGTATGTATGGCAGCGACTCTATCTGATCAGACCATCCTTATTGTCGAGGATCAAGAGGGCCCGCGCAGGGCCTTGATGATGATTCTCAGCTCGTTCTATCGGATCTATACGGCTGAGACGGCCTCTGCCGCACTGAAAATTATTATTGATTCTCCCATTGATCTGATCCTCATGGATGTCGGTCTTCCCGACTATAGCGGCATCGAGTTGCTTCGACGGGTGAGAGCTTCCGGGCGAGATGTCAAAGTGATTGTGATGACCGGAGGGGCTTCCATCGAGTCCGCTGAAGAGGTCTTACGATTGGGGGCGGTGGCCTATCTCCTCAAGCCGTTCAATTTCCAAGAGGTGCTTACTCTGGTTGAGAATGCGTTAACGCAGAAGGATCCAAAATTAGCATCGTGAGTGTCTGCGAGGGATTGCGCCCAGGGTACCGATCGTCTGAATTGCTCGATCCGAGCCGTGGAGTGACGCGCCGCGGAGCTGAGTCCAGGATGGCCGTGCCAGCCTGCAGGCGCTTCGTGAGTAGGTGAGCCGGGGAGAGCGAGGAGACCGGTTGTTTCGAGATGATCGCAGCGGGGGAAGTGGCCACGGAGGAGAGACCTCTAAAGTAAATGACTTGGAGTTGTTGTCAGGGCTGCCTTCGCGAGGGGGCAGCCCTTTTCATTGAATAAAATGACAACATCTTGGACGAAATCAACGAGTCTTGGTAGAAGGGGTGCTGCTCGCAAGTGATCGAATGCTGTGGTTAACGCACAGTTGGTGCGCGCGTTGTTGCGGGCTGGAGCGCACACGTTATCCAAATAAGGAGGATGTGATGAATCAGATCTTGCTTGCCGTCAGTGCAGTCATCTTGACCACGGGTCTGGCCTACGCCCAGGCAGACGCTCCGGTAATCGACCAGCGCCAAGCCAACCAGGAGAAGCGGATCGATCAAGGGATTGCCAGTGGCCAGTTGAATGAGCGCGAAGCCAATCGGCTGAACAAGCAGCAGGAACACATCAACAAGATGGAAGACAAGGCGAAGTCAGATGGGACGGTCACCAAGAGAGAGCGGGCTAGAGTCGACCATGCGCAGGATCGTGCCTCGCGCCACATTGCCCGTGAGAAGCACGACCGCCAAGGTAAGCGGCATCAGTAGGCGCTCATTGATCTGGTCCACATGAAGCGAGGGGCTCACGACCTAGGCCGTGAGCCCCTCTTGTCGTTTGCGTGAGCAAACTTACCGGCCGCGTCCATCACGATCGGCATGATGATCCGCTTGCCGATCCGCCAGCCGATCTTCCTGTCGGACATCCGCTTGCGCAAATATCACATTCGGCACAATGGCTGGGATTGCCATGGCCATGACTAAGCTGGCGATCATTCCGACTTTCAATACACTGTTCTTCATGATGTGCGCTCCTTCTGTGCAAGAGAGTGGATGATACGTGTGAGCCGCGGCTGTTATTGGATGGGACGGAACCGGCTCTCTCATCCGGTGGCCTCCACCAATCAACCTGTCACTCAATAAGAGAAAGGGAGGAAGAAAAGGTAAACACTGTGTACGCGTTGCTCGGGGAGCAAAGAGCCAGCCGAGGGAGAGTGGCTGGCTCTTTGGCACGCAGGGCAATGGTTATCGCAGGACGCCGGCGAACACGGCTGGATTCGTACCGATACCGATAATCTGTCGCTTCGACTATGCTGGCTGTAAGGCGATTCCTACAATGTGTGAGGCAAAGAGGGGGCGTCTGACCATTCGGCCGAGCAGGCTTCCTGCCCAATGCCTCAATGTATTAAGGTGTTAGGGTCGGCTTCAGCCAAGCGATGTCTGTAGGAC